>NZ_JBRBUA010000045.1:0-25764 GCF_052826345.1 Brevirhabdus sp.
AGAACGTGCATCTGTCGGGCGGCGTCGGCATCGGCGGCGTACTGGAACCGATGCAGGCGGGCCCCACGATCATCGAGGATGAGTGTTTCATCGGCGCGCGCTCCGAGGTGGTCGAGGGCTGCATCGTGCGCGAAGGCTCAGTGCTGGGCATGGGCGTCTTCATCGGCCAGTCGACCAAGATCGTCGATCGCGAAACCGGCACCGTCAGCTACGGCGAGGTGCCCACCGGATCGGTCGTGGTGGCCGGGTCGATGCCGTCGAAAAACGGCATCAACCTTTATTGCGCCGTGATCGTGAAGCGGGTCGACGCCAAGACCCGGTCCAAGACCTCGATCAACGAGCTGCTGCGCGACTGACGGCGGCACCGCCTGCCTCTACCCCTGCCCCAACCCCACCCCGGCCCCTTCCCCTGCCGGTCATGGAACCGATCGGCGGTTTTCCGCGTTTGCATATCTGTATACCCCGTCACGATTTGTCGGCGTCGGGACAGAAAACTCGGAAGGACATCGGACATGACAGGTCTTGGTTGGATCGCAGCGATCATCGTCGGCGCATTGGCTGGCTGGATTGCAGAGAAAATTATGAAGGCCGACCACGGCCTGCTGACGAATATCATTCTGGGCATCGTCGGCGCGCTGCTGCTGAACTGGATCCTGCTCGCGGTGGTCGGTTCGACCCTGGGCGGCTGGATCGGGCAGTTGATCATCGGAATCATCGGTGCGTGCATCCTCATCTGGGGCTACCGCATGATCCGCGGACGCGGATGATGCCGTCGGCTCGGGCGGGTTCAGCCAGGGCTTGACCCCCGCGCGGCATCGGGACAAACAGTCGGACCCTTCGCGGCAGCGCGGAGGGTCTTTGTCGTTCAAGGTGCCCGCATGTCCGAAAAAATGTCCGAAAAACGCCCCCCCAAGCCGTCCCGTCAAAAGGTCTACACCCTCGCGGTGGAGGTCGGCCGCAAGGCAGGCGACGGGCTGCCCGCCAAGGCGACGGGCGCTGCGTTGATGTGCTTTGCCTCCGGCGTGGATGAGGCCGAGGCGGTGCGCGAAACCGTCGCCATCCTGAAACAGGCGGATCTGGCGCCGCTCGACGTCACCGGCTACGGCACGCTGGAGGACCGGCTGGACCAGGGCCATGAGGTCGACGCCGAGGAACGCGCCCTGATGCAGCGGGCGCTGGACGAGAATTCCGTGATCGTCGCCCAGATGACCCCGTTTTTCGACAAGCGCTGAGCCGCGGGCCCGAACCCACTCCGACAAGGCCCAAAGCAAGGCGCGACTCCGGCAAAAGGCCGGGCTGTTTACCCAAGACCGCGTAGCGGGTATTTGCCATGGGCAAACGCAGAGACCTTCCGCGACAGGAGCCGCCATGCACACCGCCGCCGCAATCCCCACCGATCCTGTCGCGCTGACGGCCGATCTGATCCGCTGCCCCTCCGTCACGCCGGAGGAGGGCGGCGCCCTGACCCTGTTGCAGGCGGTGCTGGAACCTGCGGGCTTCGCCTGTCGGCGCGTGGATCGCAACGGCACCGCGAATCTTTTCGCGCGCTGGGGCGAAAAGCGGCATCCGCGCAGCTTCGGCTTCAACGGGCACACCGATGTCGTGCCCGTCGGCGATCGCGCCGCCTGGAGCGTCGACCCCTTCGGCGCCACGCAGAAAGAGGGGCTGCTTTACGGCCGCGGCGCGACCGACATGAAATCCGGTGTCGCCGCCTTCGCCGCCGCCGCGATCGACTTCGTGCGCCGGACCCCGCCCGACGGCGCCGTGATCCTGGCGATCACCGGCGATGAGGAGGGCCCGGCCCGGGATGGCACCGTCGCGCTGCTGGACTGGATGGCGCAAAACGACGAAGCGATGAGCGCCTGCATCGTGGGCGAACCCACCTGCCCCGATTTCCTGGGCCAGATGATCAAGATCGGCAGGCGCGGTTCGCTGACGGCGCGGTTCACGGCCACGGGGCGCCAGGGTCATGTGGCCTACCCGCATCTGGCGCGCAATCCGCTGCCCGCGATGATGCGACTTCTCGACCGGCTGGCAGGCCACGCGCTGGACCGCGGCAGCGATCACTTCGATGCCTCCACGCTGGCGATCACGACGGTCGACACCGGCAACCCGGCCACCAACGTCATCCCTGCCGAATGCCGCGCCACCGTCAACATCCGCTTCAACGACCACCACAGCGGCGCCACGCTGACCCAATGGCTGCGCAAGATGGCATCGGACGCCGAAGAGGACGGGGTGCGGATCGACCTGCGGACCAGCCTGTCCGGCGAAAGCTTTCTCACCCCGCCGGGGCCACTGTCGGATCTGGTCGCGCGGGCGGTGGAACGGGAAACCGGCCACCGGCCCGAATTGTCGACGACCGGCGGCACATCCGACGCGCGTTTCATCAAGGATCACTGCCCGGTCGTCGAATTCGGGCTGGTCGGCAAATCCATGCACCAGATCGACGAACATGTGGAAATCGCGCAGATCCATCAGCTCAAGTCGATCTATGCCGCGGCGCTGGCCGATTACTTTGCCTAGAACCCTCGTCGTCATGCTGAAGGAGCCGCGACCGGGCCGGGTCAAGACGCGGCTGGGGCGCGATATCGGCATGACACGGGCCGCATGGTGGGTCCGGCACCAGGCGGCGCGGCTGTTGCGCAGGCTCGACGATCCGCGCTGGCGGCTGGTGCTCGCCGTGGCGCCGGATCACGCGGGGCTGGCCAGCCGCGTCTGGCCGCCCCACCTGCCGCGCGTGCCCCAGGGGCGCGGCGATCTGGGCGCGCGGATGGCGCGTATCCTGCGCCGCGATCACGGCGGGCCGGTGATCATCGTGGGCGCGGACATCCCCGGCATCACCGCCGCGCATGTCGAAAGGGCATTCCGTGCGCTGGCGCGGGCCGATGCGGTGGTGGGCCCGGCCCCCGACGGGGGCTATTGGCTGATCGGGCTGAGGCGCACCGCCGCGATGCCCGCCGGTCTGCTCGAGGGGGTGCGCTGGTCCGGCCCGCATGCGCTGGCCGACACGCTGGCGGGCATGACGCATCTGCGGGTCGCGCGCGCGGACGTGCTGCAGGATGTCGACAGCGCCGCCGATCTGCCTGCGCAGACCTGCGGCGGGGAGATTTCGCGCCCGCGAGCCGCAACCGGCAATGCTTGACCGCGCAGGGCGAATGGCTAGGTTGCGGCCAATCCAATTGATCAGGAGAGTCAGATGGCACAGCGACTGCACCTCGTATTCGGGGGAGAACTGACCGACCCGAGCCGTAATGTGTTCAAGAACCTCGACGACATTCATATCGTCGGCATGTTCGGCGACTATCAAAGCGCCTACAACGCCTGGAAAAGCGAGGCGCAGCGCACCGTGGACAACGCGCATATGCGCTATTTCATCGCCCATCTCCACCGCCTCAGGGATGAGGAAACCGCGGTGTCCCCGACCGAAGAGCTGGGCAGCTGAGCCGCGTGAAGCCGCCTCGCGCGGGGCGCTCGCTCGGGCTGGCGCTCTACCTGTGGCTGTCCGAAGGCGTGACCGCCCGTGCGGAGGCGACGCTCTCCCGGCGGCTGGAGGAAGGCAAGGAAGATCCCGACCGCATCGCCGAGCGGCGCGGCGAGCCGTCCCTGCCGCGCCCCCAGGGGCCGCTGATCTGGCTGCACGCCGCCAGCGTCGGCGAGGCGCTTTCGATCCAGGAACTGGTGCGGCGACTGGGGCAAGCGCGCTCTGACCTGAATTTCCTGCTGACGACAGGCACGCGCACCTCGGCGAACGTGCTGGCCAGCCGTCTGCCCGAACGCACCTTTCACCAATATGTGCCGCTGGACGCCCTGCCCTACGTGCGCAGGTTCCTCAACCACTGGCAGCCCGATCTGGCGATCTGGACCGAAAGCGAGTTCTGGCCCGCGCTGATGGTGGAAACCTATCGCCGGGGCGCGCCGATGCTGCTGATCAACGCGCGCATGTCCAGCCGGTCGGGTCGGCGCTGGCGCTGGCTGCCGGGGGCGGCGCGGTCGCTGTTGCGGCGGTTCGACCACGTGCTGGCACAGGATCAGACGACCGCGCAGCGCCTGCTGAAACTGGGCTTGCCGCGCGACCGGCTGGAGGTGACCGGCACCCTCAAGGAAGGGACCGCCGCCCTGCCCTGCAATGAGGCCGAGCGCGACGATATCGCCAGTTACCTCAACGGCCGTCCGGTGTGGCTGGCGGCCTCCACCCATCCGGGCGAGGAGGAGCAGGCCGCGGCGGCACATCGGGTCGCGATGCGCGCCTCGCACCGGCTGCTGCTGATCATCGCCCCCCGCCACCCCGAACGCGGCCCCGCGATCGCCCGGGCCCTGCGCGACGGGGGATGGACCGTCGCCCTGCGCTCGGACGATGAGATCCCGCAGGCCGATACGCAGATCTACGTGGCCGATACGCTGGGAGAAATGGGACTGTGGTATCGGCTGGCACCGATCAGCTTTCTCGGCGGCTCGCTCGTTGCGGTGGGCGGGCACAACCCGTTCGAGCCTGCCGCCCTGGGATCGGCTATCCTTCACGGGCCGATGGTCGAGAACTTCCAGGACATCTTCGACCGGCTGACCCGTGCCGGTGCGGCGCAATGCGTATCCGATGAGACCGAACTCGCGCGCGCGGTGCAGGAACTGACCTCGCCCGACGAGGCCGCGCGGATGGCCCATGCCGCATGGGAGGTCTGTTCCGCGGGGGCCGATGTGACCGATCGCGCGGTCGAGCTGATTCTGGCCACGCTGGGAAAGCTCGACACCGAACGCACCACGGGCACGCCATGAAGGCGCCTGCCTTCTGGCAGCGGCGGGCGGGCCTGATGTCGGCGCTGCTGTGGCCGCTGTCGGCGGCCTATGGTGCAGCGACGGCGCGCCGGGTGGCGCGCGCGCCCTCCTACCGCGCCCCGGTGCCGGTGATCTGCGTCGGAAACCTCAGCGCGGGCGGCACCGGCAAGACGCCCACCGTGATCGCCCTGATCGAGATGCTGATCGCGCAGGGTCATGCGCCGCAGGTGATCTCGCGCGGCTACGGCGGTCGGCTGCGCGGCCCGGTGAAGGTCGACCCCGCCCGCCACAAGGCGGCCGACGTGGGCGATGAGCCGCTGCTGCTGGCGGCTTTCGCGCCGGTCTGGGTCGGCCGGGACCGGAACGCCACGGCCCGCGCCGCCGTTGCGGAAGGGGCGCAGGTGCTGCTGATGGACGACGGGTTTCAGGACCCGGCGCTGCACAAGGATCTGTCGCTGGTCGTGGTCGATGCCGCACAGGGGTTCGGCAACGGGCGCGTGATCCCCGCAGGCCCCCTGCGAGAGCCGGTGGCCGCCGGCCTGTCGCGGGCCGACATAATCATTGCAATCGGCGATGCGCCAAACATGGAAGCCTTTGAAAAGGGATTGGCTTTTCACGAAGCCCCGCCCATCGTCGGCGGTCGGCTGGAGCCGCTTGAAACCGGCATGGACTGGCAGGGGCTGCGGGTTCTGGCCTTTGCCGGCATCGGGCAGCCGCGAAAATTCTTCGACACGCTGCGCGCGATGGGCGCGGATCTGTTGCGTGCCGAGGCGCTCGACGACCATCAGCCGCTGAGCCTTGCGCTGATGAAACGGCTGGAACTGGAAAGCGCCACGCTTGGCGCGCAGATGGTCACGACGGAAAAGGATGCGGTGCGCCTGCCGCCGGATTTCCGCATGAAGGTGCTGACGCTGCCCGTCAGGCTCAGGTTTCGCGACCCGGCGCGGATCGAGGGGATGCTTGCGGATCTGTTCGCGCACCCTCCCCGCTGAAGCCTTGGCCCTGATGTTCGCCCAGCCGAGGCGACGCCCTGTCGAGCGACACGTCGGCATCTGAAAAGCGGAACGGCGGCGCCACGGTCGGCACGCCGTCGATGTCGCGCGCAAGGCGGCGGTGGACCACCTGGGGATCGGCGAAGACCTCGGCCAGATCGTTGATCGGCCCGGCGGGAATGCCCTCACGCTCACAGGCGGCAAGCAGGTCGGCCTTGCTGAACCGCAACGTCGCCTCGGTCAGGCAGGCGGTCATCCGGTGACGGTTGGCGATCCGGTCGGCGTTGGTCGCGTACATGGGGTCGTCGATCATGTGCCCGACCCCCAACAGACGGCAAAGCCTGTGGTATTGCGGGTCGTTGCCGGTGGCGATGATGATGAAACCATCGGCGCAGTCGAACACCTGATAGGGCGTCAGGTTCTGATGGGCGTTGCCGATGCGCTGCGGTGCGGTGCCGGTGGTCAGGTAGTTCATGCCCTGGTTCGCGGTGATGGCGGTGGCCACGTCGAGCAGCGCCATGTCGATATGCTGCCCCCGTCCGGTCGCCGCGCGCTGATGCACCGCCGCCAGTATCGCCGTGACCGCATACATGCCGGTAAAAATGTCGGTCACCGCGACACCGACCTTCTGCGGCTGGCCCTGCGGGTCGCCGGTCACCGACATCAGCCCCGACATGCCCTGGATGATGTAGTCATACCCGGCCCGATGCGCATAGGGTCCGGTCTGTCCGAAGCCGGTAATCGAGCAGTAGATCAACCCCGGATTGAGCACGGCGAGGCTGTCGTAATCCAGGCCGTATTTCAACAGCCCGCCGACCTTGAAATTCTCGATCAGAATATCGGCCTCGGCCGCCAGGGCGCGCAGCTCTGCCCGGCCCGCGTCGGTGCGGAAATCGATGCAGATCGATTTCTTGCCGCGATTGGCCGAATGGAAGTAGGAGGCCGAGCGGTCGCCGTCGCGGTCCACGAAGGGCGGGCCCCACCGGCGCGTATCGTCGCCGGCGGGGCTTTCGACCTTGATCACCTCCGCCCCCAGATCGGCCAGGGTCTGACCGGCCCAGGGCCCTGCGAGAATCCTCGCGATTTCGAGAACCTTGAGGCCTTGCAGGGGGGATCGGCTCATTTCGCCAGCTGTGCGTCCAGGATCTCCTTGAAATCGGCATAGGCCATGTTGTTGTACTTCGTACCGTCGATGACGAAGGAGGGCGTGGAATCGATGCCGTCGGCGGTCGCGTTCTGCTGATAGGTGGCGACCATCGCCTTGGCCTTTGCCTCATCCTTCAGACAGGCGCTCAGCTTGTCCTCGGGAATGCCCGCCGTGCGCCCCAGACGCTTGAGGCTGTTGGAGATTTCCACCGGCTCGCCGCTTTGCAGCCACTGCTTTTGCGTATCGTAGATCATGTCGACGATGCCGAAATATTTCTCCGGCCCGCCGCAGCGGGCGACCATGCCGGCCCAAAGACCATAGCGATCGAAATAGACCTCTCGATAGACGAAGCGGATCTTGCCGGTGTCGATGTAGTCCTTCTTGAGATCGTCGAAGACCTCGGCGTGGAAGCGCTGGCAATGCGGACAGGTGAAGGATGCGTATTCGATCACCTCGACAGGCGCTTCGGTCTGGCCCAGGGTCATCTCGACGACCTGCGGCGTCTGAGTTTGCGTCGGCGCGGGCGTTTGCGCAGGCGTATCGGTGCCCGACTGCGCGAGGGCGGCCCCCGGCGCGAAGCTCATCGCGCTTGCGGCCAGAAGCAGTGCCGTCGCCGCGGCCTTGAGTGTCGTGAATGCCATGAAAAACCTCTCTAGCGTTTTCGGCGCGCCATCACGTTGCGGCCCAAGGCCTCCAGCGCGCGGCGCAATTCATCGTTTCCCACCGCGCTGGCCGCCTGTTCGGCGGCGGCGGCGATCTGCGGGTCGGGGTCCGGGGGCGACGGCGCCTTGCTGCGGAATTCGGCCTGGCCTTCGGAAAACCCGACGGGTGCGGTCTGGGTCAACTTGATCCGGCTGATCGCCGCGTAACCGTAGCAGCCGTTGACCTTTTCGCGGATCTGTTCCTTCTGCATCTCGACCATCGGCGCCGACGCGCCGTTGGTCAAGACCGTCAACGTCGCGCCGAAGCCCTGCCGCGCGTAGCTGACCTTGACCGGGCGCGTCATCGCGGCGATCTGCACGCCCACGATTTCCTCCCAATGGGTGATGAGCCGGGAGACGGCAAATCCGCGCGTTTCCCCCGCGCAGCGCACCTGCCCCTGGATCAGCCCCGCAGCCTGAAGAAAACCCCGGCTGCGACGTCCACGATTTTGACCGGCGTATGATCCCGTTTTATAGGCCATCGGGTGTAAAAATCCTTCTGCTATGGCTATCCTAAACGTCTGAGACCGCGATGCCAGCGGTTTGACTGCGGCAAAGGGGCGATTCCTTGCAAGTTGACACAAAGACCGACGATCTGAGCGGAACCTTGCTGGACTGGTACGACCGCCACGCGCGGCAGATGCCCTGGCGCGTCGGTCCGGCCGAACGGCGGGCGGGGCAAAGGCCCGATCCCTACCGCATCTGGCTGAGCGAGGTGATGCTGCAACAGACGACCGTGGCCGCGGTGCAGGCCTATTTCCAGCGTTTCATCCGAAACTGGCCCACGGTCGCGGATCTGGCCGCCGCCCCCGACGCCGATGTCATGGCGGCCTGGGCGGGGCTCGGCTATTACGCACGGGCGCGCAATCTGCTGAAATGCGCGCGCGCCGTCGTCGCGGATCACGTCGGCAGTTTTCCCGATGATCATGACGCGTTGCTGGCGCTGCCCGGAATCGGCCCCTATACGGCGGCGGCGATTTCGGCAATCGCCTTCGACCGGCCGCGGGTCGTCGTCGACGGCAATGTGGAACGGGTCATGGCGCGGCTGCGTGCGGTGCAGACGCCGCTGCCGGCCGCGAAACCGACCCTGACCGCGCTGGCCGCCGCGCTGACACCGCAGACGCGTGCGGGCGATTACGCGCAGGCGGTCATGGATCTGGGAGCGACGATCTGCACCCCGCGATCCCCTGCCTGCGGCATCTGCCCCTGGCGCGCGCCCTGCGCCGCGCGAAGGCAGGGCATCGCGGCGGAACTGCCGCTGAAAACCCCGAAAAAGCCCAAGCCCCTGCGCTATGGCACCGTCTATCTGGCGCAGCGCGAGGATGGCGCCTGGCTGCTGGAGCAGCGCCCCGTGCGGGGGCTTCTGGGCGGTATGCTGGGCTGGCCCGGATCGTCCTGGCAGGAGGGCGCGGCGCCGCAGTCATCCGCGCCCCCTCCGCCGATAGAGGCCGCCTGGCTCTATCGCGGTGAGGTGCGTCATACCTTCACGCATTTCCATCTGGTGCTGGCCGTGCACCACGCGCAGGCGCATCACGCCGCCCTGCCGCGCGCGGGCGCTTTCGTGCCGGCGCCGCGTTTCGACCCGAAGGCGCTGCCGACGGTGATGCGCAAAGCCTACGATCTGGTCGCACAATCGCCTCCGCGCGTGCACCCGGATTGAGCCCACGCCGCCAGGCCCTATGATCCCCCCATGACAGCCTCGACACCCCAAATGATTCCGCCCGGGCGCATGGCGCGATTGTCGCGCGCCCTGCCCTATTGGCTGTCGCTGGGGCTGATCCCGATGGCGATGATCGCGGCCTGGTTCGGCGGCTGGGCGCTGCTGCTGCTGCCCGCCTATGGCTGGGGGATGTTTTCGCTGCTCGACGCGTTGACCGGGCTGGATACGGACAACGCCGATCCCAGCACCACAGAGGCCGACCTGTTCTGGTACCGCCTGCTGACGATGATCTGGGTGCCTGCGCAGATCGCCCTGCTGTTCGGCATGATCTGGTGGGTCGGCGCCAGCGACCATCTGAACGGCTGGGAAAAGATCGGCCTGTTTTTCGGCGTGGGTGTCGCCACCGGCACCGTCGGAATCAACTACAGCCATGAGTTGATGCACCAGCGCAACCGGATCGAGCGCTGGCTGGCCGACATCCTACTGGCGTCGGTGCTCTATTCTCATTTCAGGTCCGAGCATCTGCTGGTGCATCACCGCTATGTGGGGACCGCACGCGATGCGGTCACGGCGCGCTACAACGAGGGGTTTCACCGCTTTTTTCCCCGGGTTCTACGCGAATGCTGGCACTCGGCCTTTCGCGCCGAGGCCGCACTGCAGGCGCGGCGCGGGCGGGGCTGGTGGCACCGCAGCAACCCGTTCTGGCGCTACTGGGCGTTGCAGGCGTTTTTCCTCGCAATGGCTGCGCTGCTTGGCGGCTGGGTCGGGATCGGGCTGTTCCTTTATCAGGCCAGCGTCGCGATCTGGCAGCTGGAACTGGTCAATTACATCGAACACTACGGGCTGACGCGCAAGCATCTGGGCGGCGGCCGGTACGAGCACGTGCACCCGCGCCATTCATGGAACGCCGCGCAGAAGGCCTCGAACTGGCTTCTGATCAACCTGCAACGCCACTCGGATCACCACTACAAGCCCGACAGGCGGTTTCCGCTGCTGCAACACCATGACCCGCAGGAGGCACCGCAATTGCCCCACGGCTATCACGTGATGACGATGGCCGCGATGATCCCGCCGCTGTGGCGCCGGGTCATGAACCCGCGCGTGCGGCAGTGGCGGCGTCAGCATTACCCGGAAATCACCGACTGGAAGCCCTATTCCAAGGCCCTGAACCCGTTGCCGCGATAACCTGCGCCGCCGCGCCTGTGCGATCGCCCCGTCAGCCCGCGACAGTCACTTCCGTGATGGGCGAGCCGATGAATTTTTCATACAGCACCACATGCGTGTTTTTCGGCACCAGATCGTAAAGCTCCTCGATCTGGTTGTTCACCAGCCGCGCGCAGCCATTCGACACCGATTTGCCGATCGTGTTCGGATCGTTCGTGCCATGGATGCGCAGAAACGTGTCGCCCTGTTTCTTGGTGAACAGATAAAGCGCCCGCGCGCCCAGCGGGTTGTCGATGCCGCCCGGCATTCCATCGGCGAACTTGGCATAGCTTTTCGGGTCCCGCTTGATCATCGCGGGCGTGGGCGTCCAGCTGGGCCAGCGCTTCTTGGCGCCGACGAAGAACATGCCGGGATGGTAAAGTTCATCGCGCCCGACCCCCACGGTATAGCGCAGCGCCTGCCCGCCCGGCATCGTCCAATACAGCCGATAAGTATCGGGCACGACGTGGATTTCTCCCTCCGGCAGCGATTCGTTCAGCGTAACCAGCGTCGGCAGGTACTCCTTGGGCAACTTGCTGTGGGCATTGGCCGAAGTGGCGCCCACGGCCAGGCCGGTTGCGACGGTGGAGGCGACGAATTGGCGGCGGGTCAATGGCATCGGGTATCCTCTATCGGTTAATGCGTGGGAATCTTGAGACTGCTTTCACGCGATCAGTGTAGGCGCCCCTGTCCCGATGGCCCTGAACAATTGCGTGAGCGTATCGATTGTGGCCTGCGCGCAACGCCCCGGGGATCAAAAAAAACCCCGCCTGAAAACTCAGGCGGGGCAAGGTAGTGCCCGTCGTTCAGGTGACGCGGGCACCGGCGGTAACCTTGTTTTTGAAACCTGCGACCTGCGCTCCGCTCAATGCGGGCGATCGGTCATTTCGGCCCGGATCTGCTGGCGCAGGATGTCGATGGGCACGCGCTTTCCCTCGCGCTTGTAGCACCAGTAGGTCCAGCCGTTGCAGCTGGGCGCGCCTTCCAACGCGGCGCCCACCTGATGGATCGACCCTTTGACATCATTGCCGATCAGCGTGCCGTCGGCGCGGATCTTGGCCCGGTGACGGCCGTTCTGGGACAGCAGCTCCTCGCCCGGCTGCAACATGCCGCGTTCCACCAACTGTCCGAAGGGCACCCGAGGCTCCGCCCGCTTGGAGGTCGAAACCTCGAGCGAGGACCGGTCGAAGCGGCGCACATCCGCGATACGGCGTTCGGCAACCGCGCGATAGGCTGCCTCGCGCTCGATCCCGATGAAATTGCGCCCCAGCTTCTTGGCCACCGCGCCGGTGGTGCCGGTGCCGAAAAAGGGGTCAAGCACCACATCGCCGGGGTTCGTGGTGCCCACCAAGACCCGGTGCAGCAGGGATTCGGGTTTTTGCGTGGGATGCGCCTTGTCGCCCCTGTCGTCCTTCAGCCGCTCATGCCCGGTGCAGATCGGCAGAACCCAGTCGGATCGCATCTGCACCCCTTCGTTCAGCGCCTTGAGCGCCTCATAGTTGAAGGTGTATTTCGAGGCGTCCGATTTCGAGGCCCAGATCAGCGTCTCATGCGCGTTGGTCAGCCGCTTGCCGCGGAAATTGGGCATCGGGTTCGACTTGCGCCACACCACGTCGTTGAGGATCCAGAAGCCTGCGTTCTGCAACGTCGCGCCCATGCGGAACACGTTGTGATAGGAACCGATCACCCAGATCGCGCCGTTGGGCTTCAGCAGGCGCCGCGCGGCGGTCAGCCAGTCTTTCGAGAATTTGTCATAGGCGGCGAAGCTGGCGAACTGATCCCAGTCGTCATCGACGGCATCGACCTGGGAGTTGTCGGGGCGGCGCAAATCCCCCTTCAACTGTAGGTTGTATGGCGGATCGGCAAAAATCAGATCGACCGAATTTTCGGGAAGCGCGTTCATGACCTTCACACAATCGCCGGACATGATCTGATTGAGCGGCAGTTCGACTGCCGCCTTGGTCTTGGTTGCCATATTACTGCCTCGATCCGCGGGTCTGCGGTTTGTTGTTTATGGGCGTATTTTTACGCTCCGATCCTTGTCAGCAAGGATGATTCATCCGTGATTCGCGGTCAATTTCTTTATCTGCTCAAAGCATTAAGAAACTGTCTTGCACAATATGTTGTGTACAGGCGCGAAGGTATTGCGATGATGTGGGGTGACGCCCAGTTCGTTTAAGGCAAGAATGTGGCTTTTTGTGGGATAACCTGCGTTCGTCTCCCAGCCGTAGCCGGAATGCTGTTGCGACAATCCCACCATGAGCCGATCGCGGGTCACCTTGGCGGCGATCGACGCCGCCGCGATCGACACGCAAAGCGCATCGCCCTTGATCACCGGACGGGCCGGACAGCTGAGCTGTCGCGGCAGATCCCGACCGTCGATCAGCTGAAAATCCGGCTCGAAGGGCAGCCCCTCAACCGCGCGTTGCATCGCGAGGTGAGAGGCACGCAGGATGTTGATCTGCTCGATCTCGGCCACGCTGGCCTGCGCCACGGAAACGACAGCGACGGCCAGCAGCTCCTCCAGCAGGGCCTCGCGGCGCCGGGCGGTCAATTTCTTGGAATCGTTCAGCCCGCCGGGAATACGCTCCGGGTCGAGCCAGACCGCCGCCGCCACGACCGGCCCCGCGATCGGGCCGCGGCCGACCTCATCGACACCGACGATACGCCGCGCCCCGCCGAGCGCCGCCGCGCGCTCATAGCTGTAATCGGGTCCGGTCGGCGCGAATGGGTCTGGCGGCATGACAAAAAACGCCCGTTCTGGAATGGCTGGTGACCCCGAGTGGATTCGAACCACTGACCTACCGCTTAGGAGGCGGTCGCTCTATCCAGCTGAGCTACGGGGCCTGCGGGCCCGTTCTTAATGCCCGACGCCCCGGTTGTCAGGGGTATTCCGCCCCCGCAGACGAAAAAGAGCGGCCGAAGCCGCTCTTTGACGTCTTGTCGTTCGGCTTGCGCCCGGATCAGCGGGCGAAAAGAACCGCCGCCTCGCGCTTGCGCAGGGTCGGGCGTGCGGCGACGTAGCTTTCGATACCGGCCGCCTGTTGCAATTCGGGGAACAGGCCGAAGATCTCGTTGCGCTGCGCCTTGCCCAGACCGCCCAGGGAATAGTCGCCGGGCTGAAAGCTTTCGGTCCAGGCGCCGTTGGCCAGCACGACCTCATGCTGTTCGAACATGATGTGGACATAGGCGGTTTCGCTGACTTCGACGCTGTCGACGCCTTCGATGTCGGTCAGATGCTTTGCGGCAACCAGAACCTCGGGTTCCTCGAAATAAAGCGTGGTGCGTTCGTTGGCGACCAACATCCGGTGGTTGGGCGAAACCATCATGTCGCGCTCGGGCAGGTTGTCGCCCAGGCTGTTGGCGCGGATCAGAACCGGCTTGAGCTCGGGCTGCTGAAGCATCATCTGGCCGGTCAGACCCTTGCGGCCCGCCCAGCAGATTTCCCGGATGCCGTTGTCGCGGGTGATGACGCGGTCGCCTTCGCGCAGCGACTCGACCGGGCGTTCGCCCATCGGCGTGGCGATCATGGTGCCGGGGGTGAAACAGATGCAGACGTCGGGGTCCTTGATCTCATCCACGACCTTGATCTGTTCGATCTCGTCGTATTTCACCGTCGAGCCGTCGGCCAGGGTGATGGTGCCGTCGTCGTCGTTGTACCCGCCCTTGGTCAGGTCGATCATGTCGCCCGGCTTGGCCTCGATCGTGTTGCCGTCGGACATCGTGATCGTCACGTTGCCCTCGACATACAGCACGTCTTCCTTGCCGCCGCTGCCGCTGCCGGTTCCCGAGCCGTGCGAACGCGACCCGCCCGTGCCCGAACCGGAGGCCGACTTGCCCGATCCGCTGGTGCCGTTGCCACCGTAGATCGTGGCGTCGCCACCGCCGTTGACGTAGATATTGTCGCCGCCCTTGCCGCCGTAAACGACGTCGTCGCCCTTGCCGGTGTAGATGTTATCGTTGCCGGTGCCGCCGACCAGCGTGTCGTTGCCGTCGCCGCCGCAAAGCACATCGTCGCCCTTGCCGCCGTACAGCACGTCGTCACCGGAATTGCCGGCCATCACGTCGTTGCCGGTGCCGCCGGACATCTGGTCGTTGCCCGCGCCGCCCGACAGCGTGTCGTCGCCCTTGCCGCCCCAGATCTTGTCGTTGCCGGCACCGCCGAAGGCCGTGTCGTTGCCCGACCCCCCGCTGATCTTGTCGTTGCCCGCGCCACCCGACAGCGTATCGTCGCCCTTGCCGCCATCCAGCGTGTCGGCGCCGTCGCCACCATCCAGCGTATCGTTGCCCGAGCCGCCGTTCAGCGTATCGTTGCCGCCTTCGCCATAGAGGGTGTCGTCGCCCTTATCGCCAGAGCCCTTGTCGTCGCCTTCGCCCAGGTAGATCTGATCGTTGCCATCGTCGCCGGAGGCGTAATCGTCGCCGTCGCCGGCATAGATGACGTCATTGCCCTTGCCCGACTGAATCCGGTCATCGCCACCCTTGCCGTAGATGACATCGTTGCCATCGGTGCCTTTGATCGTGTCGCTCCCGGAGGTTCCGTTGATTTCATGGGCCATTTGCCGTCTCCTAAACAAACTCATGCTGACCCGAAGGCCAAAAAAGCGTTGCGCTACCGTTTACGTGTGGCCGCTTGGCCGGGCTTTCGCCCGAACGTGGCCGGATAATGAAGCGCTTGCCGGTTTGCAGACACGGCAGAATCAATCGATGCCCGCGGGCTTTTCCCGGGACGTCGTTCCAAAGGGTGAACGTGCACTATGTCGGCCCAGGCAACGAACGCGGAATGCGACATGCTATGTCCCTGGCCCGTGGCAGCGATCGGGCCATTTCCGTCGTCCACTCCCCCTCTCCGGGCCGTGCCTCGTTCGCATCGTTCGGCCCCCACGCCTCCTCGATACTGACACTTCAGTCGGACAAATCCGAATTTAGGTCAAATTGAGGCCACAAAGAAGCGAAAAATGTACGAACTTTCATGGAGAAGGCGTTTCTCCGCCCGCGAATCCGGCACAAATGTGGCGAAATTGGGGCGAATTGTTTCCCGCCGGGGAACCCTGCGGCATCCGCCAACCGGCGCGGCATCGCCAAAGTCGCGGAAAACACGTCTGAAATCCCGATTTTTCGGGTCTGAACACCTCTGCCTCTCGGCGCTAAGGGCAGGCTGGCGCGCCCATCGTTTCCAATTCGGCAATCGGATCGATGCCCGGCGCCGCGCGAAAAAAACAAGGCGGAACCTGTCGTTCCGTTTGGATATGGGGATCAATCGCCCTGAATTGCGGCTTTTGTTCGACAGGGACCGCCCCAAAACGGCCATGGAAAGAGAATCGCCCGGCCGGAATTGCCGCTATTCCGCCTCAATCGCGTCATCGGAATATACTCAAACCGGGATATGACCGAGGCTGTCGTGACCAGTACGAAGAAAGTGCAGATGAGCAAATCCCCCGCCGCAGCCGCGCCCGAGCCGCCGCGCGAAAGCGCCCCGCCCCGTATCAGCGATGTCGTCGCCCTGGCCGAGGAGATCTTCGGCGCGACGGTGGCGCAGATCACCGCCCCCGGCGGGCGCACCCGCGCCAGCTTGCGGGTCGATCTGGGCGACAGGACCGTCATCGCCACCTGGCGGCCGCGCAAGCAGCGGCGGGAGATGGAAATCCTGCTGCTCAGGGAGCTTCACGCCGCCGGCGCCGGTGTCCCTGAATATCTGGGCGGGCGCGGCGAGATGCTGTTTCAGTCCGATGCCGGGTCGCGCCGCCTGACGGCGGAGCTCGGCCGCGCCGAGCCGGCGCAGCGGCAGCGCATCGCGACAGGCGCCTTCGACAGCCTGTGGGCGATGAAGCAGGCCGCACATGAATGCGGCCTGCTGCAAAAGTTGCCGACGCTGGGGCTGAGCAAGCCCTGGATGGACGGCTTCGCCGCCGGTCCCCGGCGTCTTTCGGCCCAGCTGGACGTTGCGCCGCCCGAGGCCGACGCCGACACGCTGGCGCAGTCGCTGGCCTGCCTGCCGACGACCTTTCTGAAATGGGATGCGCGGCCGGGCAATGCGGCGGTGCAGCCGGACGGAAGTGTCGTCTGGTTCGATTGGGAACACGCCGGCCGCAGACAGGGCACCGAGGACTTCGCCTTTCTGATGGGCGATGAGTTCTGGCCGCTCAGCGCGCAGGACAGCGTCGAGACCTTTGAGCGCACCGCCCCGCCCCGGCACCGCGGCAAAAGCGCGTTCCTGATCCGCTTCACCGTTCTGCACATCATCCACCGGCTTCGGCTGATCGCAACGCAGAAGGCGCGGCACGGCTGGATAGAGGCCGGCACCGCGCTGCGGTATGACAAGATCGGAACGGCGCCGGAATGTGTCAGCCGTCTGTGCGCGCTGGGCCGGGACTATGCGGTGCTCGACCCCAGCACGGCAGCGCTGGCCGCGTGGTTCGGCGCGGTGGAAGACAACATGCGCCGCACGGGCTGAGCCAAGGCGCCTTGCGGAGCCGCGCGTTCGCGCCTGGCTTTCTCCGCTGCCGCCCGTCAATCGCAGCGCGTCTTCCGCGGCATCTTTCCGTCCCGGCGCCCGGGCCGCCCCAATCTGCCGCCCCAATCTGCCGCCCCAATCTGCCGCCCGGATCTGCCGCCCGGATCTGCCGCACGATCGATCAGGGATCTTGGCCGACCGGGCGTTTACCGCTATCACAACGCCTGACCTTTCCAGCAAGCGGACACTGCGATGGCTGACCCGAAACGCCCCCTGACCCTGCGCGACGTGTCCGAGGCCTCGGGGGTCAGCGAAATGACCGTCTCGCGCGTGCTGCGCAACCGTGGCGAGGTGTCTGCCGCCACGCGAGAGCGGGTCCTGATTGCAGCCAAGACGCTGGGCTATGTGCCCAACAAGATCGCCGGGGCGCTGGCCTCGAGCCGGGTCAACCTGGTGGCGGTGATCATCCCCTCGATGTCCAACATGGTGTTCCCCGAGGTGATGACCGGCATTTCCCAGGTGCTGGACGACACGCCGCTGCAACCGGTCGTGGGCATCACCAACTACCGCGCCGAAAAGGAAGAGGCGGTGCTTTACGAAATGCTGTCCTGGCGGCCCTCGGGGGTGATCATCGCGGGGCTGGAACATTCCGACGCCGCCCGCGCGATGCTGCGCGCCGCGGGCATTCCCGTGGTCGAGATCATGGATGTCGACGGTCAGGCGGTGGACAGCGTCGTCGGCATTTCCCACCGCCGCGCCGGGCGCGAGATGGCGCAGGCGATCATGCGGCAAGGCTATCGCAACATCGGGTTCCTGGGCACCAAGATGCCGCTGGACCACCGGGCGCGCAAACGGTTCGAAGGCTTTACCGAAGCGCTGGCCAAGGCCGGGCTGGAGGTCGCGGACCGCGAATTCTATTCCGGCGGCTCGGCCATCACCAAGGGCCGGGAAATGACCCGGACCATCCTCGACCGCAGCCCAGAGCTTGATTTCATCTATTATTCCAACGATCTGATCGGCGCGGGCGGGCTGCTTTACTGTCAACAGGCGGGCATCGACGTGCCCGGCCAGCTTGGCATGGCCGGGTTCAACGGGATCGACCTTTTGGACGGGCTGCCGCTGAAACTGGCGACGATGGACGCCTGCCGACAGGAAATCGGCCGCAAGGCCGCGCAGATCGTCGTGGAGCGTTCCGCCAAAACGGAGACCCCCGCCGACCCCGTCCGCATCGAGCTGTCGCCGACGCTGGAGCTGGGCGAAACGCTGCGCCGGGGGCTGGGCCAGAAATAGGGCGATCGGCACCGGGTGAATTCGGGTGAATTTGGCCCCCCGCCTGCTGCACTCTATTATGGCGGGGGGCCGCACCGCCCCGCGCAGGGACGGTGTTCGCGATGCCGGGGGCTCAGGCCTCGGCAAACCGGCGGATCACGGCGGCTTCGTACCCCTTCAGGATCGGCGCCGCGGGACGGAAACTGCTGACACCCAACTGATCGAGCTCGGGGAAGATGCCCAGAACCTCCTGCCAGCTGTCGTTGGGCAGGGCGTTGGCCAGCACGTCGCCGGGCAGCAGACTTTCGGCGGGCAACCCGTTGGCCAGCAGCACGACATGGCGGTCGCACAGGATGTGGTGATACTCGACCTCGCGCACGCGCCGGTCGATATGCACCAGATCGCCCACCAGCGATTTCGCCGGGGCCAGGGCCTGCGGCATCCCGGCGAAAAGCTCCACCCCCGCGCCTTCCAGCAGGATGCGGTGTTGCTGCGACACATGCAGCGGGCGGTGCGGACGCCCCGGCCCGAAGGCGTCGGCGGGGATATGCACCGGCAGCCATTTGGCAAAGCCGCCATGGACCCCCAGGGGAATGTGCAGCTTGCGGCCCGAGGTCCAGCGGATCCGGTGCGCGATGCCGCTGGCGTCCAGCACCATGTCGCCCGGTTGCAGATCCTCGATCGGCACCTCGCCGTCCAGCGTGGCGATCAAGGTGCCGCGACAGAAACACACCGGGGTGAACACCTCGCCCGGATCATCCGACAGCTCCAGCCGCATCGAAACGGCGGTCAGGAAATTCGGCTCCCCGTCGGGGAAGGCGAAATAGGTTTTCCCGGCCGCCTCGAACGCAACCACAGGTTTGGCTTCGCCCAGCCCGACGATCAGCAGATGCGGCTGGACCGAGCCGCTGCCGATAAAGTTGACCGGCGCGCCGTCAAAGGTGGAAACCCCGTCGTCGCCGGAATCGAGTTGCCCGTCGTCATCCACCAACTTGCCCTCTGTGCTGGCCCCGAAATCGTTCAATATCAGATCATTGGATCCAATAAGATCGACATAGGCCAATGAACCCTCATATTCGCGAACCGTGATCGTTGCCTCTGGCATGTTTCGTATCGCCCCCTGTGAAGAGCGAGTGCAGCACGCTGAGCGTTGCAGATCAGCCGTGTCGGCGACACGTCCAGATTGTGTCACGAATGGGACCAAAAACTTTAACGGAAACAAAACATTGCGATTAAAATTGCGTCGTCATGAGTTTAGATGTCTTCTCGCAAAAGTTGCAAAACCACCCTTGCAGATGAATTTTCACCCAAGGCGCAGCCAAGGGTTGTGCAAAGCTGTCCGAAAGCCACAGGTCGTCAATTGACGTTGTTCACAGGCGCGCAGCGCTGCCGCGGTCGGCCTCAATCATGTGGCCCCGATCACCTGGCCCCGATCACATGACCCGAATCACCTGGCCCGAGTCACGTGGACCGAGTCACATGGCCCGAGTCACATGGCGGGCAGCAGATCGCCCGATCTGAAACCGCGCAGGGACCAGCGGGGCACACAGGACCGCGAGGATGCAAACGTCATGAAGGAAAGAAGATGGTGAGCCGGCAGGGGCTCGAACCCTGGACCTACTGATTAAAAGTCAGTTGCTCTACCAACTGAGCTACCGGCTCTCATCATCGTGCAGCCGCTGGGGCTGCTGACGTGGGGCGTTGTGCCTTGCGGCGCCCCGGCAGGGGCCTGTTTGGCCGTCCTGCTTGAGGCGCGTAGCTAGACGTGACGCGCCAGAGGGTCAAGCAAAAAACTGACGAAAAATTCCGCTCTCTTTCAAAAGGCGTGGCGGCAGGCTATATGCCCGCCCATGCAAACCGGGCGCAACATATCCAGCCTGCCGTTTATGAAGATGCACGGCCTGGGCAACGACTTCGTCGTCATTGATTCCCGCGGGCGCGACGCGCGGGTGACGCCCGCGCTTGCGCGCGGGCTGGGGGACCGGCACCGCGGGGTCGGCTTCGATCAGCTGGCCGAGATCCGCGACAGCGACACGGCCGATGCGGCGCTGGATTTCTGGAATGCGGACGGCACCCGCGCGGGGGCCTGCGGTAACGCCACGCGCTGCGTCTCGGACTATCTGATGCGCCAGTCGAACCGCCGACACATCCGGCTGATCACCCAGCGCGGCCAGCTGGAAGCCATCCGGCAGGACGGTCCCGTCAGCGTCAACATGGGGGCGCCCCAGACCGATTGGGCGCAGATCCCGCTGGCGCGCGAGGTCGATCCGCAGGCCCTGCCGCTGGAGGGCGCGCCGGTCGCGGTCGGCATGGGCAATCCGCATTGCGTCTTTTTCGTCGCGGATGTGGCGCAGGTGGATGTGGCCGCGCAGGGCCGCGCGGTGGAACACGACCCGCTGTTCCCGCAGGCCACGAACGTGGAATTCGCGCAGATACGCGGGCGCGACGACATCCGCATGAGGGTCTGGGAACGCGGCACCGGCATCACGCTGGCCTGCGGCTCGGGCGCCTGCGCCACCGCGGTCGCCGCCCATCAGCGCGGCCTGACGGATCGCAGAGTGCGGATGGAGCTTGACGGGGGGTGGCTGACGCTCGACTGGCGCGACGACGGGGTCTGGATGACCGGCCCGACGGCGCATGTCTTCGACGGCATGCTGACGCCCGCATTCCTGGAGGCGCTGGAATGAGCGCCCCGACCGATGCCGCGCCGGTGTTCGCGACGCTGGGGTGCCGGCTGAACACCTATGAATCCGAGGCGATGAAAGAGCTGACCGACCAGGCCGGGATGCGCAACGCCGTGGTGGTCAACACCTGCGCCGTGACGGCCGAGGCCGTGCGCAAGGCCCGCCAGGAAATCCGCAAGCTGCGCCGTGCCCATCCGCAGGCCCAGCTGATCGTGACCGGCTGCGCCGCGCAGACCGAGCCCGAAACCTTTGCCGCCATGCCCGAGGTCGACCGCGTGATCGGCAACACCGAAAAGATGCAGCCCGCCACCTGGCAGGCGCTGGCGGGCGATTTCATCGGCCAGACGGAAAAGGTGCGCGTCGACGACATCATGGCCGTCAAGGAAACCGCGGGCCATCTGATCGACGGTTTCGGCACGCGGTCGCGCGCCTATGTGCAGGTGCAGAACGGCTGCGACCATCGCTGTACCTTTTGCATCATCCCCTATGGCCGCGGCAATTCGCGGTCGGTGCCCGCCGGGGTGATCGTCGATCAGATCAAGCGGCTGGTGCAGGGCGGCTATAACGAAGTGGTCCTGACCGGCGTGGATCTGACCAGCTGGGGCGCCGATCTGCCCGCCACCCCGCGGCTGGGCGATCTGGTGCTGCGCATCCTGCGGCTGGTGCCCGATCTGGCGCGGCTGCGGATTTCCTCGATCGACTCGATCGAGGCCGATCCGGCGCTGATGCAGGCCATCGCGACCGAGCCGCGGCTGATGCCGCATCTGCACCTGAGCCTGCAGGCGGGTGACGACATGATCCTCAAGCGGATGAAGCGGCGCCACCTGCGCGACGACGCCATCGCCTTTTGCGACGAGGCCCGCCGCCTGCGCCCGGAGATGACATTCGGGGCCGATATCATCGCGGGCTTTCCCACGGAAACCGAGGCGATGTTCGACAATTCGCTGAAGCTGGTCGAGGATTGCGGCCTGACTTGGCTGCATGTCTTTCCCTATTCGCCGCGCCGGGGCACCCCGGCCGCGCGGATGCCGCAGGTCAAGGGTCCCGCCATCCGCGAGCGTGCCGCGCGGCTGCGCGCCGCCGGGGCCGTGCGTGTCGCGCAACATCTGCGCGCGCAGCAGGGCCGGAGCCATGCGGTGCTGATGGAAAGCCCGCGCATGGGCCGGACCGAGCAATTTGCCGAAGTGGACTTTGCCACAGCTCAACCCGAGGGGCAGATCGTCACCGCGACGATCACCGGGGCGCGCGACAACCGCCTGACCGCATGAACGGCCGACACCCCGTCCTATACAGTTTCCGCCGCTGCCCCTATGCGATGCGCGCGCGGCTGGCGCTGCGCGCCGCGGGGGTGCGCTGCGAGCTGCGCGAGGTGGTGCTGCGCGACAAGCCCGAGGCATTGATCGCGGCATCGCCCAAGGGCACGGTACCGGTGCTCGTCACCCCCGACGCGCGCGTGATCGACGAGAGTCTGGACATCATGCAATGGGCGCTGCGCCGGAACGATCCCGAGGGCTGGCTGGAGATGCCCGCGCAGGGCCGGGATCTGATCGCGCGTTTCGACACGGAGTTCAAAGCCGCGCTCGACCGATATAAATACGCCTCGCGCCACGCGGATGCGGACCCTTTGGCGGAACGCGCCAGGGCGGCGGCGCTGCTGCGCGATCTGGACGGGCTGATCGGCGGCGCGCCCTGGATCTTCGGCGCCGCGCCGCGTCTGGCCGACATGGCGATCGTGGCCTTCGTGCGACAGTTCGCCTTTGTCGACAAGGCCTGGTTTGACGCGCAGGAGTTCGGCGCGGTGCAAGGCTGGCTCGAACGCTTCCTGCGATCCGGGCGCTTCGCCGCGATCATGGAGCGATACCCGCAGTGGCAGCCGGGCGTCGGCGCGCCGCTGTTCTGAGCGCGGCCCTGCCCCGCTATGGCCGCCGCCGCGGACGCGGTGTTGCCCAGATCCCGGCGCGACCGCCCGTGGCGCGGTTCCGATGCCTTCGGCGAGGATATTTTTCCGACAATGAAAGCCGATATATGGACAGCGCGCGCGCCGGTTTCTAAGCTGCCGCCGCGCGCGCCCTGCGCGATGACGGCACCTCGAAAGGAACTTTCCCATGCAATTGCTCAGCGCCGGTCCCTCGCCCTATGTGCGCAAGGTGCGGGTTCTGCTTGCCGAAGCCGGTCGGACGGACGCGGTGGAGGTCGTGACGGTCACCGCCTCGCCGCTGGAACCCGACGCCGCGCTGACGGCGGTGAACCCGTCGGGCAAGGTGCCCGCGCTGATCCGCGACGACGGCCCGGCCGTGCACGACAGCCGGGTGATCTGCCGGTATCTGGACCACCGGCTCGGCACCCGGTTCTATCCGCAGGCGCGCATATGGGAGGTGCTGACACTGGAAGCGACGGCCGATGCGATTCTCGATGCGGCGCTGTTGTGCGTCTATGAAAAACGCTTCCGGCCCGAATCCCTGCGTTCCTCCGACTGGACCGAGGGGCAATGGGCCAAGGTCGGCCGCAGCCTCGATGCGCTGGAGGATCGCTGGATGGGCCATCTGGGCGGGACGCTCGACATGGGGCATATCGCGCTTGGCTGCGCGCTGGGATATCTCGACCTGCGCCATGCGGATCGCAACTGGCGCAAGGGACATGACGCGCTGGACGACTGGTTCGCCAGCTTTTCCCAGCGCCCCAGCATGATGTCCACCCTGCCGGAGGTCTGATGCAGATCACCACGCTTTCCCCCGATGACAGCGCCGGGCTGTCGGCCTGTCTGGCATTGCGCCGGGATGTCTTCATCCACGAACAGCAGGTTCCCGAGGCCGAGGAGATGGACGGGATCGACGGCGATTGCCTGCATGTGCTGGCGCGCGCCGGGGACGGCACCGCCGAAGGCGTCCCGGTGGGCACGGCGCGGCTTCGCCTGGGGCGGGACGGGCGCGCGAAGATCCAGCGCGTCGCGGTGGCCCGGCACTGCCGCGGCACCGGGCTGGGACGGCGGCTGATGGCCCATGTGCTGGCGGAAGCCGCGGCGCGGGGCGCGCGACAGGCGGTCCTCGGCGCGCAGCTGCACGCGCTGGGGTTCTACGAATCGCTGGGATTCGTGGCGGAGGGGCCTGAATTCGACGACGCGGGCATCGCGCATCGGATGATGGTCCTGTCGCTTGATCGACATGCCCCCGCCGCCTTGGCCCCGTTTTCGGCGACGTCAAGTGAGCTCGACGCATGATGATAGCAAGCCCGGTGCGACAATCGGTCCCTGATGCACGGTCATGCAGGCTGGACGTCGAAGCGGCACCCCGGTAGGAACCGGACCAACCGGCTGCGAACCATCGCATGCCGTTCTTTGCGCGACCACTGCCAGGTTGCAGCTACTTGTCTTGGAGAGGGAGAAACGCTCGTGTCCCATGCAGAAGACCACGAAGGCACCCGCCGCGATTTCCTGTACTACGCGACGGCCGGCGCCGGCGTGGTGGCAACAGGTGCCGCGGTCTGGCCGCTGGTCAATCAGATGAACCCCTCTGCCGATGTGCAGGCGCTCAGCTCCATCCGGGTGGATGTCAGCGGCGTCGAACGCGGCACCCAGCTGACCGTCAAATATCTGGGCAAGCCCGTCTTCATCCGCCTGCGCACCCAGGAAGAGATCGACCAGGCCAAGGCCGTCAAGATGGATGAGCTGGTCGACACGATCGCGCGCAACCCCAACATCAAGGGCAACGTGCCCGCGACGGATGAGAACCGCGCCATGGCCGGCAAGGAAGAATGGCTGGTGATGATCGGCGTCTGCACCCATCTGGGCTGCGTGCCGCTGGGCAACAACGCGGGCGATTTCAACGGCTGGTTCTGCCCCTGCCACGGGTCGCATTACGACACCGCCGGGCGCATCCGCAAAGGCCCCGCCCCGGAGAACCTGCACCTTCCCGTCGCCGAGTTCGTCGACGATACAACTTTGAAACTCGGTTAAGGGAGAGACGTCATGTCCGGTATTCCTCATGACCACTACGAACCCAGGACGGGTGGAGAGAAGTGGCTGAACCGCCGCCTGCCGATCGTCGGGCTGCTGTATGACACGCTGATGATCCCCACCCCCAAGAACCTCAACTGGATGTGGATCTGGGGCATCGTGCTGACCTTCTGCCTGGCGCTTCAGATCGTCACCGGGATCGTGCTGGCGATGCATTACACGCCGCATGTCGACATGGCGTTCGCTTCGGTCGAAAAGATCATGCGCAACGTGAACGGCGGCTACATGCTGCGGTATCTGCATGTCAACGGCGCGTCGCTGTTCTTCATTGCGGTCTACATGCACATTTTCCGCGGCCTCTACTACGGATCGTACAAGGCCCCGCGCGAGATCACCTGGATCATCGGCATGTTGATCTATCTGGCGATGATGGGCACCGCCTTCATGGGGTACGTGCTGCCCTGGGGCCAGATGTCCTTCTGGGGCGCGACGGTCATCACCGGCCTCTTCGGGGCGATCCCGCTGATCGGCGAGCCGATCCAGACCTGGCTGCTGGGCGGACCCGCGGTGGGCAACCCGACGTTGAACCGCTTCTTCTCGCTGCACTACCTGCTGCCGTTCATCATCGCGGGTCTGGTGATCGTGCACATCTGGGCATTCCACACCACCGGCAACAACAACCCCACCGGGGTCGAGGTGCGCCGGGCATCCAGATCCGACGCGAAGCGGGACACGCTGCCCTTCTGGCCCTACTTCGTGATGAAGGACCTGTTCGCGCTTGCCGTGATCCTGACGCTGTTCTTCGCTGTCGTGGGCTTCATGCCGAACTATCTGGGCCACCCGGACAACTACATCGAAGCCAACGCGCTGGCGACACCTGCACATATCGTGCCGGAATGGTACTTCCTGCCCTTCTACGCGATCCTGCG
>NZ_JBRBUA010000046.1:0-14991 GCF_052826345.1 Brevirhabdus sp.
AAAACCAACCGAGTGCGCCCTAAACTCACGGCGCGCCCGCCCATCCTTGCCTCCGAAGTTCCCCGGCAACCAACCCCTCAAGGCCCGGTCGCCGCCCCAACCGCGCCTCATCAGCGCCGCCGGTGAAGGGGTATCTACGGATTAGCCCCACGAGTCGCAAGAGCAAAAATGCAGGTTTTTTAAAAAACTTCATCCGGCCGTCATGCCCCTGTTTCCTTGGGCTCCCGCGCGGCGCGCAGTGTCCGGAGGCACAAATGGAAGGGGTAGTGGGTGACCCCTTTTCCACCCCTATCCCTTGCGATTCACGGCCATCGCGCGGACGCCGCCTTTCGGGGGACACGCCATCCTGGCGAGGGCGAATTTTTTCGCCTGAGAGCGGAACCCGATGCCCTGTCGAGCGGTTCGCCTATCGAGACGGCTGCAACGGCACCCGCCAGCAGCCGCACCCGGCGGGAGGTATCCGCCGGGCAAGACAGGGCCCGAACACCCTGGAGTACGAGTTGAAAGGTGCAGCGAAGGGGCGCGTCTGTTCACGCGCCCCTTCGTCTATTCCATCAAGATGGAGTCGATGCACCCACGCGGAACCGGCGTAGGCCGTCGCGCGCCATCCGCGGACGAGAGCTCGGTAATGATGATCGAAGCAGCTGCGACGCTGTCGACGCTGAGCGCCTGCGAAACGGCGGAAGGATTCGGGCAGCCGATGTCCAGGATCGGCATCGCCATCCAGAGGGCCGCGCGCCAACGGCCTGCCCTCCCCGTCGGCCCGACTATGCGGATGCGCGCCGGGGCCGGGCCAAGGCGGGATGGACTTATTCGTCCATCTTCAGGGCGTTGATGAAGGCTTCCTGCGGGATATCGACCTTGCCGAACTGGCGCATCTTCTTCTTGCCCGCCTTCTGCTTGTCCAGAAGCTTCTTCTTGCGCGAGACATCGCCGCCGTAGCATTTGGCGGTGACATCCTTACGCATGGCCGAGAGCGTCTCACGCGCGATGACGCGCCCGCCGATCGCGGCCTGAATCGGAATCTTGAACATGTGGCGCGGAATCAGCTCCTTGAGCTTTTCGACCATCGCCCTGCCCCGCGCCTCGGCGCGGTCGCGGTGCACCATGGTCGATAGCGCATCCACCGGCTCCTCGTTCACCAGCACCTGCATCTTGACCAGGAAATCCTCGCGGTAGCCGGTCAGCTGATAGTCGAAGCTCGCATACCCTTTGGTAACACTCTTCAGCCTATCATAGAAATCGAACACCACTTCGTTGAGGGGGAGGTCATAGACAACCATCGCGCGCGAACCGGCATAGGTCAGATCCATCTGGATGCCGCGCCGGTCCTGGCACAGCTTCAGCACGTCGCCCAGATATTCGTCCGGGACAAGGATCGTCGCCTTGATGCGGGGTTCCTCGATGTGGTCCACATAGGTCAGGTCGGGCATGTCGGCGGGATTGTGAAGCTGTTTCACCTCTCCGTCCTTCATGTGGATGTTGTAGATCACCGAAGGCGCGGTCGTGATCAGATCGATACCGTATTCCCGCTCGATCCGGTCCCGGATCACCTCCAGATGCAGCAGCCCGAGGAAGCCACAGCGGAATCCGAATCCCAGCGCGGCGGAAGTTTCCATTTCGTAGCTGAAGGAGGCGTCGTTCAGCGCCAGCTTTTCGATACTGTCGCGCAGATCCTCGAATTCGGCATTGTCGACCGGAAAAAGGCCGCAGAACACCACCGGCTGGCTTGGCTTGAACCCCGGCAACGGCTTGTTGGTGCCGTGCTTTTCATGGGTGATCGTGTCGCCCACACGGGTGTCGCGCACCTGTTTGATCGATGCGGTCAGGAAACCGATCTCTCCGGGGCCGAGCTCCTCCACCACCTGCATCGGCGGGCGGAACACGCCGATCCGGTCGACGTGGTGCACCGATCCGTTGGACATCATCCGCACCCGGTCGCCCTTGCGCAGCACGCCGTCCTTGATGCGTACCAGAACGATGACACCCAGATAGGCGTCATACCAGCTGTCGACCAGCATCGCCTTGAGCGGCGCGGCGCGATCCCCCGTGGGGGCGGGCAGGCGGGTCACGATGGCTTCCAGCGTTTCGCGGATGCCCTGCCCGGTCTTGGCGGAAACCGCGATCGCGCCCGAGGCATCGATGCCGATCACATCCTCGATCTGTTCGGCCACCCGGTCGAGATCGGAGGCGGGCAGATCGATCTTGTTCAGCACGGGCACGATTTCATGATCCGCGTCGATGGCCTGATAGACATTGGCCAGTGTCTGCGCCTCGACCCCTTGGGTGCTGTCGACGACCAGCAGCGATCCCTCGACCGCGCGCATGGATCGCGACACCTCATAGGCGAAATCGACATGGCCGGGGGTGTCGATCAGGTTCAGCACATAGTCCAGCCCATCCTGCGCGCGATATTCGATGCGCACGGTGTTGGCCTTGATGGTGATGCCCCGCTCGCGCTCGATATCCATCGCATCCAGCAACTGGGCCTTCATGTCCCTCAGCTGGACGGTGCCGGTTTCCTGAATCAGCCTGTCGGCCAATGTGGATTTGCCGTGGTCGATGTGGGCCACGATGGAAAAGTTTCTGATGCGCGAAATATCGGTCATGCAAGCGATATGCGGAGGTTTCGGTGCCTGGTCAATGGGCCTTGTAAAAGACGGCGGCCCCGCGCGCGCAACGAGCGCAGGGGCATCGCTTTCGAGCAACGAAATCCGCCCCGCGCCACGCCCCCGATTGAAATTTCGCGAAAATCATGCATGGTCGTCGCGTGGCAAACTGCGTGCACCGTCCAAAAGCAATGACGGGCACCGTTATCGAGGGCAGACATATGAAAAAGACGATTCTCATCGCGACGCTGCTGATCAATGGCGCGGCGTTCCAGGCGCAGGCCGGCACGATCGAACGCGCTTGTCTGGCGGGCGGGCGCAAGGCGGCCTCGCGCGCGCTTTGCGGCTGCATCCAGGATGTCGCGGATATCACCCTGTCCTGGCGCGACCAGCGCCGCGCGGCAAAGTTCTTTCGTGAGCCGCACAAGGCGCAGGAAACCCGGCAGTCCAGCGATCTCGGCGACAAGCGGTTCTGGAAAACCTACAAGAACTTCGGCGCGACGGCCGAAGCCTACTGCCGCGGCTGAGGCGCGGGCAGTCCCGCGCTAGCGGCTACGGTCGACCGGAACCGACAGGACAACGGTTCCGGCGGCCTCGAACGTCAGCTCCAGGCGTATTTCGGCACCTTCCGGCAGGGCACGGTCCACACCCATCAGCATCAGATGCGATCCGCCCCGCGTCAGCGCGGCGCTTTCGCCCGGGGGCAGTGCCAGGCCTTCGGCCATCGGGCGCATCTTCATCACGCCGTCATCGCCCTGCACGCTTCGATGCAGCTGCGTCGATTTCGCGGCCTCGGTGCGCACCGACACCAGGCGGTCGGGCGCCGTGCCCTTGTTGGTCAGCGTGAAATAGACCGCCGCCGTCTTGGCCTTGTCATAAGCCGACCAGACATAGGCCCCATCTACCACAAGCGTATCGGACAGCGCGACGGGCTGCGCCGCGGCGGGCATCGCGACCAGCAGCAGGCCGAGCAGGAAAGACGCGAATTTCATCTCATGCTCCGGGTTGGTACAAACGCGAAAAGCCCCGCACCGGGTGGCGGGGCCTGTTGACGCGGCGGGGAGGGCTCAGGCGGTTGCCTGTGCCTTCGCCAGCTCTTTCTTGATTTTCAGGGCGCGATCCGAAAGGTCCGCATCCTTGGCCTTCCGAAGAAAGGCATCCAGACCTCCGCGGTGGTCGACCGACCGCAGCGCGGATGCGGAGATACGCAGGCTGAACGTCCGGCCAAGCGCCTCCGACATCAGGGTGGTGTCATTCAGATTGGGCAGAAACCGGCGGCGGGTCCTGTTGTTGGCATGGCTGACATTATTGCCGACCATCGGGCCTTTTCCGGTCAGTTCGCAACGGCGCGACATTGGCTGATCCTCGTCTTCGGTGTGCTGTCTTTCGACGCGACAGTCAAAAGTAAAGTGGCGCCGCGGTGGCGACGCCGGAATTCTGTCCGGCGTCTATAGGCGCGCCGACCGGGGGCGTCAAGCGATTCATCGGCCGCTTAGCCGCCGCGGCGAAGACGGTCCAGAATCCGCTCGGCCGCGGCGGAAACCGCAAGGGTGCCGCGGCCCACCTGCTCCGCCAGATCGGTCATCGCCGCCTGGATCTGCGGGTCTTCGTCCAGGCGGGCCAGCACGCCGACGCGCACCTCGTCATGAAACCAGCTCGTCGCCTGCTGCCGTCGCGTCCGGTCCCAATGGCCGTTCGCGCGGCGCCATTCGACAAGCCTGCCGATCTGGTCCCACACCTCGTTCAGGCCGCGTTCTTCCATCGCGGATACGGTCAGGGCGCGGGGATATCCCTCGGGGTCCTGAGGGCGCTTGCGCAGCAGCCGCAGCGCGCCCGCGTAATCCGCGCAGGTGCGCTGCGCGGCCGATTTCAGCTCGCCGTCGGCCTTGTTGATCAGGATCATGTCGGCGATCTCCATGATGCCGCGCTTGACCCCCTGCAATTCGTCCCCGCCCGCGGGCGCCAGCAGCAGCAGGAAGATGTCCGACATCTGCGCCACCATCGTTTCCGACTGGCCGACGCCCACCGTCTCGATCAGCACCACGTCGAAACCGGCCGCTTCGCAGACCGTGACCGCATCGCGGGTTCGGCGCGCCACGCCGCCCAGCTGCGACTGGCTGGGCGAGGGGCGGATGAAGGCCCCGGGCGCGCGGCTCAGCCGGTCCATCCGGGTCTTGTCGCCCAGAATGGAACCGCCCGACCGCGCCGAGGACGGATCGACCGCCAGCACCGCCACGCGCAGCCCCTGCCCGGTGAGCATCATGCCGAAGCTTTCGATGAAGGTCGATTTGCCCACCCCGGGCGTGCCCGACAGGCCGATGCGCAGCGCCTGCCGTCCGCTGGCGGCCAACAGGCCGAGCAATTCGGCCGCGTCGCGGCGGTGATCCTTGCGGCGGCTTTCCACCAGAGTGATCGCGCGGGCCAGCATCCTGCGGTCCCCGGCGATCACGCCCTCGGCCAATTCTGTAATATTCATTACCGTTCCGGCGTTGTTTCGCTTGCCGGGAATGTGATCCCGATTGACAGTCGCCCCGCTGTCTTGCCTGCTTGCTCGACACTATGTCCAGTACCCACAGGCAAAATACGAGTGAACCGCATGACACCGATACATAAGCTGACGACCTCTCTCGCGCTTTGCGCGGCGCTTGCACCCCAGCTGATCCCGCAGGCCGCCGCCGCTCAGCAGGCCGCCCAGCAGACTGACAGCGGCATCTTCAGCCTGTCGATCCGGGGTATTCCCGCCGGGCGGCTCAGCTTCAAGGGGGTGGACGACGGCAAGAGCTACGCGGCCTCGGGCAGGCTGGAAAGCACCGGGCTGATCGGCGCGCTCTTCAAGGTGCGCTATGACGCGTCCGTCACGGGCCGGGTGTCGGGCGATCGCTTCGTGCCGTCCAGCTACACCGAAAAGACATCGGGCGCGCGGAACAATGAATCGGTGATGAATTACAAAAACGGCGTGCCGCAGGTCAAGAAATACTCGCCGCCGCGCCCGCCGTCGGACAATGATGTCGATCCGGCGACGATGGGCGGCACGGTCGACCCGATGACGGCGATCTACGGCACGTTGCGCGATGTGCCGCGATCGGAGGTCTGCAAGTTCTCGACCCGGATGTTCGACGGCAAGCGCGCGTCCCGGATCCGTCTGAGCAACCCGCAGCCCGTCGACGGCGGCTTTCGCTGCAACGGCGAATATCGGCGGCTGAAGGGCTACAGCGCCGAGGAAATGGCCGAAAAGCAGCGGTTTCCCTTCACCCTGACCTATTCCAAGGTCGCCGGGGACCGGTTCCGCGTGACCGAAATCGCCCTGGCGACCACCTATGGCAACGCTAGGCTGTCGCGCAGATAAACCGGCCGACCCCCAACTGGCCCCCAACCGGCTCCCGAACCGGCACCCGAATCCGTGCGGCACTGGCATCGACGCGCCGGAGCGTGCTAGCTGCGCGGCATGGATAGGTCCCTGCCGATAGACGCCGCCCTGCCCGGCCTGATCGAGGCGCTGCGCGAGACGCGGCGCGCGGTGCTTCAGGCGCCGCCGGGGGCGGGCAAGACCACCCGCGTGCCGCTGGCGATGCTGCGCGCGGGCCTCTGCGAGGGGCGGATCCTGATGCTGGAACCCCGCCGACTTGCCGCCCGGGCCGCCGCCGAACGAATGGCGCAAACCCTGGGGGAACCCGTCGGGCGCACCATAGGGTACCGGATGCGGGGCGAGGCGAAGACCTCGCCCGACACCCGGATCGAGGTCGTCACCGAAGGCATCCTGACCCGGATGATCCAGTCCGACGCCACGCTGGACGGTGTGGGGGCCGTCATCTTCGACGAATTTCATGAACGCTCGCTTCAGGCGGATCTGGGGCTTGCCCTGACCTGGGAGGTCCGCGAGGCGCTGCGCGAGGATCTGATCGTGCTGGTCATGTCGGCGACGCTGGATGCAACGCCGGTGGCCGCGCTGCTGGACGGCGCCCCTGTGGTGACCTCCCAGGGGCGCAGTTTTGCGGTCGAGACGCGCTGGCTCGACAGGCCCCTGCCCCCGAAAACCCGGCTCGACCGCGCCACCGCCGATCTGCTGCGCCACGCGCTCGCGCAGACCCGTGGCGGCGTGCTCGTCTTCCTGCCCGGAGAGGCGGAGATCCGCCGCGTGGCCGCGTTGCTGTCGGACCTGCCCGCCGATTGCCGGCTGCGCCCGCTGTTCGGCGCGATGGACTTCGCCGCGCAGCGTGCCGCCATCGCCCCCGCCGCCCCGGGAGAACGCAAGATCGTGCTGGCCACCGCCATCGCGGAAACCTCCCTGACCATCGAGGATGTGCGCGTCGTCGTCGATGCGGGGCGCGCGCGCCGGGCGCGGTTCGACCCCGGATCGGGCATGTCCCGCCTGGTGACCGAACGTGTCACCCGCGCCGAGGCCGAGCAAAGGCGCGGCCGCGCGGGCCGCGTGGCGCCAGGCAGCTGTTACAGGCTCTGGACCAGGGGAGAGGAAGGCGCCCTGCGCGCCTTCCCCCCCGCCGAAATCGAGGCCGCGGATCTGACCGGCTTGGTGCTGGAGCTGGCGCAATGGGGTGCCGCGCCCGACACGCTGGCCTTTCTGAGCCCCCCGCCCGAGGGCGCGCTGGCGCAGGCGCGCGATCTGCTGCGCGATCTGGGGGCGCTGGACGGCGCGGGCGGGCTGACCCCGCACGGTCGGCGTCTGACGCGGGTGCCGCTGCACCCCCGGCTGGCGCATATGCTGAGCCACGGCGGCCCCGACGCGCCGATGCTGGCCGCGCTGCTGGCCGATCGCGACCCGCTGCGCGGCGCGCCCAGCGATCTGTCACTGCGTCTGGAGGCGCTGCGCGAGCCGGGCGCATTCGCGCGCCGCCATCCGCAACCGCTCAACCGCACGACGACCAGCCGCATCCGGGCCGAGGCCGCGCGCCTGCGCCGCTACGATGGCGGCGGCGCGTGGTCCCTGCCCCAGCTCGCCGCGCTGGCCTATCCCGACCGCATCGCTCAGCGCCGCCCGGGCGACGATCCGCGCTATATCCTGTCGGGCGGCAAGGGCGCGGTGATGCGCGCCGACGATCCGCTGGCGGCAGCCCCGCTGATCGTGGCCGTCGATCTGGACGGCGATGTCCGGGAAGCCCGCATCAGGCTGGCCCTGCCGCTGTCGCGCGCCGCGCTCGAAGATTTGCCGGACACGCGGATCGAGTGGCGCACCCTCTGCGAATGGTCGCGCCGCGCCCGGCGCGTCGTGGCCCGCAGGCAACGCGTGCTGGGCGCGGTCATCCTGGACGATCAGATCTGGAAGGGCGCGGACCCGGACGCCCTGGCGCGCGCCGCACTCGACGGTGTGCGCGATCTGGGACTTGCGGCGCTGGGGTTTTCGCCCGCCGCCCGACGGTTTCAGGCGCGCGTGGAACAGGCCCGCGCCGCCGGGTTCGCTTTCCCGGAGATGGACGATGCAAGCCTTCTGGCCCGGGCCGAAGATTGGCTGCTGGCGCATCTGCACGGCCGCACCACCGCCGATCAGCTCAAGGCGCTCGACCTGCTCGAGCCGCTGCGCCAGGCGCTGGATTGGCAACAGCTTCAGACGCTGGACCGGGTGATGCCGCCGCATTTCGTCACCCCCATGGGGCGCAAGGCGCCCATCGACTATTCCGGCGACGATCCCGAGATAGAGGTGCGGCTTCAGGAAATGTTCGGCCTGACCCGCCATCCCAGCGTGGGCGACGGAAATCGCCCGCTGCGCGTGACGCTTCTGTCGCCTGCGGGGCGGCCGTTGCAGACGACGATGGATCTGCCGGGATTCTGGACCAGCTCCTACAACGATGTGCGCAAGGACATGCGCGGGCGCTACCCGCGCCACCCCTGGCCCGAGGATCCCACCGCCGCGCCGCCGACGCTGCGCGCCAAACCGCGCAGGCGCTGATCCCCCTGCCCGGCGCCGCCCCCTGCCCCGCGACCGCCGCTCAGGCGTCGTGCCAGGGCCCGTGAAAATCGCCCTCCCGATCAATACGGCGAAACCCGTGCGCGCCAAAGAAATCGCGTTGCGCCTGAATCATGTTGGCCGTACCGCGCGCCTGCCGCATCGTGTCGAAATAGGCCAGCGCCGCGGCCAGCGCGGGCACCGGCCGCCCCGCGCCCACCTCCGCCGCGACGGTGCGGCGCAGCGCGGGGATCGCATCCTCCAGCAAAGAGGCGAAGTGATCGGCCAGAATCAGGTTGCCCTGCGGCAGCCCGGCGCGGATCGCCGCCGCCATATCGTCCAGCATCGCCGACCTGATGATGCAACCCGCGCGCCAGACCTCGGCCACACGCGCCCGGTCAATGTCCCAGTCGAACGCCTCAGATGCGGCCTGCAACAGGGTGAAACCCTGTGCATAGGCAATGATCTTGGCCGCCAGCAGCGCCTTTTCCAGCTCGCCGGGGTCCAGCGGCTGCTCCGCCACATCGGCGGCGGCGAACCGCGCCGCCCCCTTCTGCCGGGTATCGCTCATCGACGACCACGACCGCGCCGCCACCGCCGCCTCGATCACCGAGGCCGACTGCCCGAGCTTCAGCGCCTCGATCAGCGTCCAGCGGCCGGTGCCCTTCTGCCCCGCCTGATCCTGAATCACATGGACGACCGGCGCTCCGGTCTGCGGGTCCGTCGCGCGCAGCACCCTGCCCGCGATCTCGATCAGATAGGAGTGCAGCGGCCCTTCGTTCCAGCGCTCGAACAGCTGGGCCATCTCGGCGGTATCGCATCGCTCCCGCAGGCGGCCGTAGACCTCCGCGATCAGCTGCATGTCGCCGTATTCGATCCCGTTGTGCACCGTCTTGACGAAATGCCCCGCCCCGTCGGGGCCGAAGCGCGCCAGGCAGGGCACGCCGTTGTACTTGGCCGAAATCGCGGTCAGCACGGGTTCCACCGCGGCAAAGGCCGCCTCGGTGCCGCCCACCATGACCGACGGCCCGTGTCGCGCCCCGTAAGAGCCGCCGGACACGCCCACGCCCAGGAATTCGATGCCCTCGGCGGCAAGATCGGCCTGCCGCAGACGGGTCATGTTGAAATCCGCGTTGCCCGCGTCGATGATGATATCGCCTTTCGACAGCACCTCCCGCAGCACGGCGATCTGCGCATCAACCGGCTTGCCCGCGGGCACCATCAGGATGATCGCGCGCGGCGGCGTCAGGCTGGCCACCAGATCTTCGAGGGTTTCGCAGCCGGTCAGCCGATCCGCCAGATCCCCCGCCTCCGCGATGAATTCGGCGACACGTTCGGGCGTGCGATTATGAACCGCCAGATCGAAACCCTTCTCGGCGATGTTGAGCGCAAGATTGCCGCCCATCGTGCCCAAACCCGTCAAACCGATGCTCGCCCGTGCCATGCCGTGTCCTTCCTGTGCGCGTCCCTGCAAATGCTAGCGCGCGACCGGATGGAAACCAGCGCGCAGCCGCGCGACGGGGCGGACCACGCGGCTTGCCTTTCGCGCGGTCAGACGCCCAGACACCAGCGCATCACTGCCTTTTGCGCGTGCAGCCTGTTCTCGGCCTCGTCGAAGACGACCGAATTCGGGCCGTCCATGACCTCTCCGGTCACTTCCTCCTCGCGGTGGGCGGGCAGGCAATGCATGAACAGCGCGTCCGGCTTCGCGGCCTCCATCAGGCGCTGGTTCACCTGATAGGGGCGCAGCTGGTTGTGACGGCGTTCGCGGGTCGATTGCGGGTCGTGCATCGAAACCCAGGTGTCCGCCATCACCAGGTCGGCGCCCTCCACAGCCCTGAAGGCATCCGTCTCCAGCGTCACGCGCACCCCCTTTTCACGCGAAAAGCGGATGAATTCATCCTCCGGCGCCAGCTTGTCGGGGCCGGTGAAGGTGAAATCGAAACCGAACTGCCCCGCGGCCTGCAACATCGACGCGCAGACGTTGTTGCCGTCGCCGGTCCAGACCACCTTGCGCCCGGCGATCGGGCCGCGATGTTCCTCATAGGTCATCACATCCGCCATGATCTGACAGGGGTGCGTGCGGTTGGTCAGCCCGTTGATGACCGGCACGCTCGCATGTTCGGCCATTTCCAACAGGGTGGATTCGTCGAAGGTGCGGATCATGATCATGTCGACGTAACGCGACAGGACGCGCGCGGTGTCGGCGATGGTCTCGCCGTGGCCCAGCTGCATGTCGGCGCCCGATAACACCATCGTCTCGCCGCCCATCTGGCGCACGCCCACGTCGAAAGACACCCGCGTCCGGGTCGAAGGCTTTTCGAAGATCAGCGCGACCATGCGACCGGCCAGCGGCTGATCGTCATCGCGCGCGCCGCGCGGACGGTCGCCGCGGCCGTCCTTCATCGTGCGCGCCTGCCCGATCATGCCGCGCAGGGCGTCGGGATCGGTTTTGTGGATATCCAGAAAATGCTGCATGGGAATTGGCCTTCCGCGACATGGGCCGCCGTTGGGGAAAATTGGATCAAGACGCCTGTGCGGCCGCCCCCGGGTTGTCGGCGCTGACGGCACTGGCGGCGCGGTCCAGCCGCTCCGCCGCTTCTGCCAGATCGGCGTCGGGGATGTTCAGCGGCGGCAGCAGACGCAGGACATTGTCGCCGCCCGGCACCGTCAGCACATGCGCGTCATAGCCGGCCGCCACCACATCGGCCGCGGGCACCCGGCACTTCAGCCCCAGCATCAGGCCCGATCCGCGCACAGTTTCGAAGACGTCAGGATGCCCGGCCACCAGACCCTCCATCGACTGACGCAACAACCCGGCCTTGCGGCGCACCTCGGCCAGAAAATCCGGATCGCTGACGATCTGCATGACGCGGCAGCCGACGGCACAGGCCAGCGGGTTGCCGCCATAGGTCGATCCGTGGGTGCCCGGCCCCATGCCCGACGCCGCCGCTTCCGTCGCCAGAACCGCACCAAGGGGAAAGCCGCCGCCGATGCCCTTGGCGACCATCATGATGTCGGGCGCGACGCCCGCCCATTCATGCGCGAACAGCCGCCCGGTCCGGCCCATGCCGCATTGCACCTCGTCCAGGATCAACAGGATGCCATGTTCGTCGCACAGATCGCGCAGCCCCTTCAGACATTGATCCGGCACCGGACGAATACCGCCCTCGCCCTGCACCGGCTCGATCAGAATGGCGGCGGTCTTGTCGTCGATGGCGGCATGCAGTGCGTCGTGATCGCCGAAGGGCAGGTGCCTGAACCCCGGCAGCAGCGGGCCGAACCCCTTTGTCATCTTTTCCGACCCGGCCGCCGCGATACCCGCGGCGGAACGGCCATGAAACGACCCCTCGAAGGCGATGATCTCCACCCGCTCGGGCTGGCCCGCGTCGTGGAAATGCTTGCGCGCCATCTTCACGGCCAGTTCGCAGGCCTCGGTGCCGGAATTGGTGAAAAAGACGGTATCGGCAAAGGTTCCCGCCACCAGCATATTGGCCAGCCGTTCCTGCGCCGGGATGCGGTACAGGTTCGACGTATGCCAAAGCGCGCCCGCCTGTTCGCTCAGCGCCGCCACCAGATCCGGGTTCGCGTGCCCCAGCGAATTCACCGCGATACCCGCGCCCATGTCCAGATATCGCGCGCCGCTCTCCTCGATCAGCCAGCTGCCTTCGCCGCGCAGAAAACTCAGCGGGGCACGGGAATAAGTCGGAAGAACCGAAGAAATCATCGCAAAAATCCTTTCGCGGAGCGCAAGACCTTGTGGTGCCGCAAGGTCACACAGGTGTCAATGTCGAAGGCAGGGGGCGCCCGCCGTGCGGGCATGTGATCGGGGCGTCAGACGCGGCTGCGTCGACGTCGGGTGCCGGGGATATGGGGCCGCACGATCATGCGGCTGACATAACGCGCCCCTCCGCCCGCTGTCCATGCCTTTCACGCGCCGCCTGCGCTCATTGTCGCGAAAATATCCCCGCCGGAGGCATCAGTCCTTCATGCGATAGCCGATGCGGAACCAGTGCCAGCACAGCGCAAGCACCAGCGACGTGACGCCCAGACAGATCACCAGCCCCAGCCAGGGCGATCCGTCCGATCGCCCGATCACGCCGTAGCGCACCCCGTCGATCAGATAGAACACCGGGTTGAACCGGGTGATGGTCTGCATCACCGGCGGCAGCACCTCGATGGAATAGAAGGTGCCCGACAGAAAGCTCAGCGGCGTGATGATGAAATTGGTGATCGCCGCCATCTGGTCGAACTTGTTGGAAAAGATCGCCGCTACGATGCCAAGCCCGCTCAGCAGCAGCCCGCCGAGAACCACGAAGACCAGCGCCCACAGCGGATGCGCCATCCCGATGCCGATCGTCACCTCCATCAGCAGCCAGATCGCCAGTGCCACGAACAGCCCGCGCGCCACGCCGCCTGCCAGATAACCCGCCACCAGTTCCCCCGCCGACAGGGGCGGCATCAGCGTGTCGACGATATTGCCCTGCACCTTGGCGATCACGATCGACGAGGACGTGTTGGCGAATGCGTTCTGGATCACCGTCATCATCAGGATACCCGGCGCCAGGAAGGTGACGAAGCTCACCCCCATGACATCGCCCCGCGCAGGCCCGATCGCCAGGCTGAAGATCGCCAGGAACAACCCCGCCGTGATCAGCGGCGCGGCCAGCGTCTGCGCCCAGACGCCCAGAAACCGGCGCATTTCGCGCTCGGCCAGCGTGCGCATTCCCAGCCAGTTGACCCGCCCGAACCGGCGCACCCCCATTGTCGTCGTCGTTGTCATCGTCTGCTCCTTTGGCCCCCGCGTCCGGTGCGGGCGCTGGGTATCCTGCCATTTGGCCGGTAGGATAGCGCCAAATCTGGGAACTCCAAGGTTTGCGGGGCTGGAAATCGGCGCCGGAAAGCGTTATCTCCTTTCGACCCGAAGAAGATCGGCCAAGCAAACATGGCCTTTGAGCGAGGCCTCTGTCGACCGGCCTCCAAGCAGACCCGAAAAGCGGAGCCAAGCAATGTCCTGGACGGAAGAGCGTGTCGAGACGCTGAAGACAATGTGGAGCGAGGGCAAATCTGCGTCGCAGATCGCCAAGGAACTGGGCGGCGTGACCCGCAACGCCGTGATCGGCAAGGTCCACCGGCTGGGCCTGTCGAACCGCTCCGGCGCGGGCGGCGCGTCCAAGCCCGCCCCGCAGGACGAAGCCGCCGTCCCCCCCGGCGCAACGATCGCCGCGGCCGCCGCGACGCAGACCGAAGCCACCCCCGCCCCGGCCGCACCGAAACCCAAGGCCGCCGAGCCCGTGACGGAAGATGCCGCGCCCGAACCGCCGCGCCCGGTGCTCCGCAAGCCCATCGTGCCCGCGGGCCAGCCCCTGCCGCCGCAGCCTTCAGCCAATGAAATCAGTCCCGAAGCGCTCGCCACCGTGCGCGAGGTGGAAAAGAATTCCAAGAAGATCGGGCTGATGGATCTGACCGAACGCACATGCAAATGGCCCGTGGGCGACCCCGCGACCAGCGATTTCTGGTTCTGCGGTCTGCCGTCGCAGGCAGGCAAACCCTATTGCGAGGCCCATGTCGGCGTGGCCTTCCAGCCGATGAGCAGCCGGCGCGACCGCCGCCGCTGACCGCAGGCTTCCGGCGACCGGCCGCGCCCTCGGGCCGGCCGGTCCCCCTGTCGGGGCCGCGCCCCCGGTAACCCGCGCGCCCGTCTTCGCTCTTTTGCAGGGCGGCCAATGCGCCTATATGGCGCTCATGTCCCAGAACCCGCCCGAGCTTCGCCCCGATATCGCCCCGCAGCCGCGGTTCCGCGACCCCCAGAGAGAGGGCCAGCCGCGAATCGGCATGGTCAGCCTGGGCTGCCCGAAGGCGCTGGTCGATAGCGAGCGGATCCTGACCCGCCTGCGTGCCGAAGGATACAGCATGTCTCCCGACTATGCCGGGGCGGATGCGGTCATCGTCAACACCTGCGGGTTTCTCGACAGCGCCAAGGCCGAATCGCTGGGCGCCATCGGCGAGGCGCTGACCGAAAACGGCCGCGTCATCGTCACGGGCTGCCTGGGCGCCAACCCCGAGTACATCACCGGGCATCACCCGCAGGTCCTTGCCGTGACCGGCCCGCATCAATACGAACAGGTGCTCGACGCGGTGCACAAGGCGGTACCGCCCGCGCCCGATCCCTTCGTCGATCTGCTGCCCGCCAGCACCGTCAGCCTGACGCCGCGCCACTACAGCTATCTCAAGATTTCCGAGGGCTGCAATCACAAGTGCAAATTCTGCATCATCCCAGACATGCGCGGTCGCCTCGCCTCGCGCCCGGCCTTCGCGGTGATGCGCGAAGCCGAGAAACTGGTCGAAAACGGCGTGCGCGAATTGCTGGTGATCAGTCAGGACACCTCGGCCTATGGCGTTGACATCAAACATGCCGAGGATCGCGGCCATCGCGCCCATATCACCGACCTAGCCCGCGATCTGGGCTCGCTCGGGGCTTGG
>NZ_JBRBUA010000047.1:0-7710 GCF_052826345.1 Brevirhabdus sp.
CGTTCAGGAGGGCTTCGAATTCCTCCATCGTTGCTTTAGCGCACATATATGTTTCGGTCCTTTTTCACATGCTATTCCGGCCTCACGGTTGTCTCCGCGGGTCTTTGGGTTGGTCATCTGCGGGATCGCGCCAAACACAGGAAGGGCCGGTGTTACTTCCGACCCTGCTCCAGCTTTTGTTTTATGGCATTGACCGCCTTGTCGACGGCTGCGTCTATAGACAACTCCGTCGTATCAAGCAAGAGCGCATCACGGGCGGCGACCATCGGCGCGGCATCGCGCGCGGCGTCGCGCGCATCGCGGTCGCGCAGATCGGCGAGGACCTGCTCCAGCGTCAGATCGTGACCCGCCGCGACCAGTTCCCGGTGCCGACGCGCGGCGCGCACCGCGTCGCTGGCGGTGACGAACAGCTTCAGATCCGCCTCGGGGCATATCACGGTGCCGATGTCGCGCCCGTCCAGAACCGCACCGCCCGCGCGTTGCGCGAAAGACCGCTGAAACGCCACCAGCGCCTCACGCACGGTCGGCATGGCGGCCACGCGGCTGGCCTCCTGCGCGACCTGCGGCGTGCGCAGATCGCCCGCGGTCAGGTCGTCGGAACTCAACGACCGCGCCGCCTGCTCGGGCGGCTCGCCGCGCAACACACGCCGCCCGGTGGCCCGGTAAAGCAAGCCGGTGTCCAGATGCGACAGGCCGAAGCGTTCGGCAAGCGCCCGCGAAATCGTGCCCTTGCCCGCCGCCGCGGGCCCGTCGATGGCTACGGTGAAAATCGCGATGCGCGGGCTGCCGTCGGCGGCGGTTTCGACCTTCACGGCGCGACCTCTTCCAGCTGCGCGCCCAGCCCGCGCATCAACGGCACGAAGACCGGAAAGCTGGTCGCGATCGCCCCCGCGTCGTCGATGGTGACCGGCGCCCGCGACGCCATCCCCAGACACAGGAACGACATCGCGATGCGGTGGTCGAGATGCGTGGCGCAGGTGCCGCCGCCGGGCACGCCGTCCGCGCCCATGCCGTGCACGATGAGCGTATCCTCGTCCTCCTCCACGCGCACGCCGCAGGCCTCCAGCCCGCGGGCCATCGCGTCGATCCGGTCGCTTTCCTTGACCCGCAGCTCCTTGACGCCGCGCATCACGGTGGTGCCCTCGGCAAAGGCTGCCACCACCGACAGAATCGGGAATTCATCGATCATCGAGGCCGCACGCTCGGGCGGCACCTCGATGCCGCGCAGCGCGGAAAACCGCGCCCGCAGGTCGGCCACGGGCTCGCCACCCTCTTCGCGGGCGTTCTCGAACACCAGATCGGCCCCCATCTCGCGCAGGGTCTGGAACAGCCCCGCCCGCGTCGGGTTCAGCCCGATGTTGGGCACCAGCACGTCGGAGCCCTCCACGACCAGCGCCGCGGCAACGGGAAAGGCCGCCGAGGACGGATCGCGCGGCACCTCGATGTCCTGCGCCAAAAGCTCGGGCTGGCCGCGCAGGGTTATCACCCGGCCCTCGGCCGTCTGTTCGGTCGAGATCGCGGCACCGAATCCCGTCAGCATCCGCTCGGTATGATCGCGCGTCGCCTCTTTCTCGATCACCACCGTTTCGCCGGGGGCATTGAGACCCGCCAGCAACACCGCCGATTTCACCTGCGCCGAGGGCATCGGCACCGCATAGCGCACCGGCACCGGATCGGCGGCGCCGACGATCGTCATCGGCAGCCGCCCGCCGCGACGCCCGTAGGCGCGCGCACCGAACAGCGCCAGCGGCTCGCTGATCCGTCCCATCGGACGCTTGTTGAGCGACGCGTCGCCGGTGAATGTCGCGCTGATGGCGGTGGTGGCCATCGCCCCCATGATCAGGCGTACACCGGTGCCCGAATTGCCGCAGTCGATGATGCGGTCGGGTTCGGCAAAGCCGCCGACGCCCACGCCCTGCACCGACCAGACGCCATCGCTCTTCCGCTCGAGCTGCGCGCCGAAGGCGGCCATCGCCTTCGCGCTATCCAGCACATCCTGGCCTTCCAGCAGGCCGCGCACGCGCGTCTCGCCCACGCTCAGCGCCCCCAGGATCAGCGCGCGGTGGGAAATCGACTTGTCGCCCGGCACTTCGGCGCGGCCTTGCAGCCCCCCCGAGCGGCGGGAGATCATCGGCTGAGCCTCTCCATGCGCGGACATATCGGATCCCTTTCGATTGCTTTGCGCGGTGATACCCGCTCCGCCGACAGGGGTAAATCCCAGTTGCTCCGGCGGGCGGCCCGCTTCTTCTGGTCGCAAATATCCTCGCCGAAGGCGAAGCCGCGGGTCACATCCGGCGAAACGTCAGGTAATGCGGCACCCGGCCTTCGCGCAGGGCCTTGGCCTCATAGCGGGTGGTGATCCAATCCCCCCAGGGCGCGCGCCAGTCGGCGGGCCGCTCGCACAGCCAGGCAAAGCCCTGTCGCGGCACTTCCTCCAGCGTCTGGCGGACATAGTCGGGAATGTCGGTGGCCACCCGCAGCAGCGCGCCGGGGCGCATCACGCGGGCCAGCGGCGCCAGATGCTCCGGCGTGACGAAGCGGCGCCTGTGGTGGCGCTTTTTCGGCCAGGGATCGGGGTATAGCAGAAAGGCCCTGTCGATGGAGGCGGGCGGCAGCACGTCGAACAGATCGCGCGCGTCGCCGGGGTGGACCCGCAGGTTATCCACCCCCGCCGCCCGGATCTTGCCCAGAAGCATCGCGACCCCGTTGATGTAGGGCTCGCAGCCGATCAGCCCCACGTCGGGATTCGCGGCCGCCTGATGCACCAGATGCTCGCCGCCGCCGAACCCGATTTCCAGCCACACCGGCCGCCCGCCGAAAAGGGCATTGAGATCCAGCGGCGTCCGGTCGGGGTTTTCGTCCCACGCCACCGCGCCGGGGCTGAGGGCCGCGAGATCCTGATCCAGGTAATCCTGCTGGCTGTCGCGCAGGTGCTTGCCCTTGCGTCGGCCGTAAAAGTTGCGCCAGGGCGCGCCGTTGTCGTGTTTGTCTCGCATGAAAAAAGGCCCCGGCTGCGTTGCGGGGCCTTTACTATGGTCTGCGCGCGGCGGGTCAACCCCCTGCGGGGGCCGCGCCACCGTCACGACCGGGTGTCACATCGCCTTTTTCAGCGCCTCGCCCAGATCGGTACGTTCCCAGCTGAAGCCGCCGTCCGCCTCGGCCGGGCGGCCGAAGTGGCCATAGGCGGCGGTGCGCTGATAGATCGGGCGGTTCAGGTCCAGATGCTTGCGGATGCCGCGGGGCGACAGATCCATGACCTTGGGAATGGCGCGCTCGATCTCGCTTTCCTGGACCTCGCCGGTGCCGTGGAAATCGGCATAGATCGACAGCGGCTTGGCCACGCCGATGGCATAGGACAGCTGGATCGTGCAGCGATGCGCCAGACCGGCGGCCACGACATTCTTGGCCAGATAACGCGCGGCATAGGCGGCCGAGCGGTCCACCTTGGTCGGATCCTTGCCGGAAAACGCGCCGCCGCCATGCGGGGCCGCGCCGCCGTAGGTATCCACGATGATCTTGCGCCCGGTCAGCCCCGCGTCGCCGTCGGGGCCGCCGATGACGAATTTGCCGGTCGGGTTGACCCACCATTCCGTCGCCTCGGTCAGCCAGCCCGACGGCAGCTCGTCGGTGATATAGGGCTCGACGATGGCGCGCACATCGGCGCTGCTGAGGCTCTCGTCCAGATGCTGGGTCGACAGCACGATCGAGGCCACCTCCACCGGCACGCCGTCTTCGTAGCGCAGCGTCAGCTGCGACTTGGCATCCGGGCCCAGCGCCGGTTCGGTGCCGTTCTTGCGCACCTCGGCCAGCCTGCGCAGGATCGAATGGGCATAGCTGATCGGCGCGGGCATCAGCTCGGGCGTCTCGTTGACGGCAAAGCCGAACATGATGCCCTGATCGCCGGCGCCCTCTTCCTTGCCCTCGGCGGCGTCGACGCCCTGCGCGATATGGGCGGACTGCTCGTGCAACAGGTTGGAAACCTCGACCGTGTTCCAGTGGAACTTGTCCTGCTCATACCCGATGTCACGCACGCAATCGCGGGCAATCTGCTCGATGCGGCCCATGTAGTCCTTCAGTTTGACCTGGTCGTTCAGACCGACCTCGCCGCCGATGACCACGCGGTTCGTGGTGGCGAAGGTTTCGCATGCGACGCGGGCCTCCGCTTCCTCGGCCAGCAGCGCGTCCAGCACCGCGTCGGATATACGGTCGCAGACTTTATCGGGATGGCCTTCGGATACGGATTCCGAAGTGAAAAGATAGTTCTTACGTGACATAGGGGATAACGCTCCATTCAAATTCGCCATCCGCGCCAGGAAGCCGTTGCGGAGGCATCCCAGCGGTCTATGGCGCGTCTGTCGCAACGTCAACGGAATTCCTGGCCCGCCGCCGATCCTGCTGCCGATCCTGCTGCCGTCTCAGGCGCAGGCCCAGCGCGCCAAACCAGGCGGCGATCAGCGCGGCAAGCACCGGCCAGTCGCCGGTGCGCGCATAAAGCGGCGCCGCGCGCGGGGCGGGCAGCCGCGCGTCGATGAACCCCTCGCCGCCCAGTTCCAGCGACCTGAGCACCCGGCCGGACGCGTCGATCACGGCGCTGACGCCGGTGTTGGCCGCGCGCAGCAGCGGCAGCCCCTGCTCGACCGCACGAAAACGCGTTTGCGCCAGATGCTGGTAGGGCCCGGAAAACCGCCCGAACCACGCGTCATTGGTGATCTGCAACAGCCAGTCGGGGCGCGGGCCGTCGACGCGCAGATCCTGCGGAAAGATCGCTTCATAGCAGATCAGCGGCAGCACCCGGCCCAGCGCGGAATGTCCGGTCGACGTCAGATCGAGCGTGCGCGGCCCCGGCCCGCTGTCCATGCCCCCGGGCGCAAGGCTCGCCAGCGCCTGAAGCCCGAATTTCTCGAACAGCGACGCGAAAGGCAGGTATTCCCCGAACGGCACGAGGTGGTGTTTCCGATAGGTATCCACGATGCTGCCGTCGGGCCCCATCGCGACGGCGCCGTTGTAGAACCCCTCCGCCGTCTCGAGAAAGCTGCCGAAAATCACCGGCACCCCGTCGGCCGCGTCAACGATTTCGGGCGGGATGTCGGACGCGCTGCGGATCGCGCCGGGAAAGGAGGTTTCGGGCCAGACGATCAGATCCGGCGCCGGGCGCCCCTGGAGGCGGGCGGCAGTGTAGTCGAGCTGTCGCTTGTAGAACACCGGAATCCACTCGGGATCCCATTTCAGATGTTGCGGGGCGTTGGGCTGGATCAGGCGCACGACCGGCCGGTCGGCCGCCTCCGCCTCCGCCATAGCGGCGGCGAGCGGCGGGACCGGGCGCAAAAGACCGGCAAGCGCCACCACCGCCAGCGCGGCCACCGCCAGCGCCAGCCCGCCGACCGCGCGCCAGCCGCCACGCCAATCGACCAGCACCGCGGCAATCGCGGCCAGCGCCAGCAGCGTGATCAGATTCAGCCCGTGCGGCCCGATCCAGGCCGCCCATTGCAGCGCGGGCCAGTCCACCCAGCCATAGGCGAACAGCGCCCAGGGAAAGCCTGTCAGCCAGTAGGACCGCGTCAGATCCGCCGCCACGACGGCCAGCGCCATCAGGAACGGCGAGGGCCTCAGCCAATGGGCCAGACGGAAATAGAACGCATAGATCAGCGCCAGCCCCCCGGCCGTGCCGATCAAGGCAAAGGGCGCCATCCAGCCGTTGCGCGCGAGGTCGATCAGAAACGGCTCCACCAGCCAGCTGAGCGAGACCATGAAATAGGCGGTTGCGAACAGCCACCCCGACCAGCCCGGCCGCCTGCTGCCCGCAAACAGCACCAGCGCCAGCAACATCCCGGCAAGCGAGACGGGCATCAGCGAATAGGGCGCCTGCCCCAGCGCGGCCAAGCCCCCCGAGAGCGCGAAAAGCGTCTGCCTGCGGCCCGATGGCAGATCCGCCAAAATACCCTTGAGCGACCTCACGCGCGTTCAGTCCGATCCCGGCAGACGCACGCGCAGCCGCTTGATGCTGCGCGCATCTGCATCCATGATCTCGAATTCCGCCCCCGTGGGGTGGGGGATCATCTCTCCGCGCACGGGCACCCGGCCGGTCATCATGTTGACCAGCCCGCCGAGCGTGTCGATTTCCTCGTCATCTTCGGGGGTGGACAGCTTCAACCCGATCTCGGCCTCGAATTCATCGAGCGGCGCGCGCGCCTTGACGACGTAGCTGCCCGCCTCCTCCAGCTTCCAGTGCTGGCCCTCGGCGGCGTCGTGCTCGTCCTCGATCTCTCCGATGACCTGTTCGATCAGATCCTCGATGGTGACCAGCCCGTCGACACCGCCGTATTCGTCGATCACCAGCGCCATATGCAGCTGCTCGGTCTGCATCTTTTGCAAAAGCACACCGATTCCCATGCTGGGCGGCGCGAAGATCAGCGGCCGGATCATCGGCTTGAGCGAGAACCGCCCGCCATTGCCGCTGCCGTTGAACCCATGCCGAAGCGCGAAATCCTTGAGGTGGACAAAGCCCAGCGGCGTGTCCAGCGTGCCCTTGTAGACCGGCAACCGCGTCAGCCCGCTTTTGCGAAAGACGGCGACAAGCTCATCCTTCTTGATGTCCTCGGGAATGGCGACGATCTCCACCTTGGGAATCGCCACATCCTCCACCCGCATCCGCCGCAGGTTCACCATGCCCACGGAGGCGGCCCCATGAGGCGCGCCGTTCGAATAGGCACGACCATTTTCCGCATGATCGGCTTCGGCATCATTCGCTGAGAAGGAGGAGAAGAAGCGGCGCCACAGGCCTTGCCTCTCATCCTCGGTTCGGTCCTGCGCGCCTTGCGCTGCGCTAGAAGACCCGTCGTTCTGGTCGCCCATCGGTCCTTTCCAAAGCGGCCGGGGTCATGCCCCGCGCCTTACATATGGGTCTGCCACCCCCAGGCTGGCAAGTATCTCGACCTCTTGCTTTTCCATAAGTTCGGCATCGCGGTCGCGGATGTGATCATATCCCAACAGATGCAGGACGCCATGCACCAGCAGATGCGTCACATGCGCCTGTGCGGTTTTCTGCTGTTGGGCAGCCTCTTTCATGCAGGTTTCATAGGCGATCGCGATATCGCCGAGCTCCGGGTCCCGCGCGATGGCGGTGCAGTCCCGCGACGGGTCCGGGATGTCGGGCATTGCGCCGTCTTCCGCCGCGCCCCGTTCGTCCGAAGGCCAGGAGAGCACGTTGGTCGCGCTGGCCTTGCCGCGGAAATCGGCGTTGAGTTCGGCGATTCGCGCGTCGTTGCACGCCAGCAAGCCGATCTGCCAGTCCTCGGGGCGCATGCCCAGCGCCGCGAGCGTCGCCCGCGCGGCCGTCTCGGCCAGGCCCTCGATGCCGAAATCCCGCCAGCGCGTTTCCTCGACAAGGGTTTCAACCAGCGGAGGCATCGGTTTCGTCATAGGCCTCGATGATGCGCGCGACGAGCGGATGGCGCACGACGTCCTTGGCGGTGAAGTAATTGAACGAGATCCGGTCGATGGATTTCAGGCGCCGTTCGGCGTCGCTCAGCCCCGATTGCATCCCGCGCGGCAGATCCACCTGCGTGCGGTCGCCGGTGATCACCATGCGCGACCCCTCGCCCAGACGGGTCAGGAACATCTTCATCTGCATGGCGGTGGCGTTCTGCGCCTCGTCCAGCACGACAAAGGCGTTCGACAGCGTGCGCCCGCGCATGAAGGCCAGCGGCGCGA
>NZ_JBRBUA010000048.1:0-2512 GCF_052826345.1 Brevirhabdus sp.
CTGGCCTGCGACATGGTGTTTGCCGCTCCGCATGCGATTTTCGGCCTGAGCGAAGTGAAGCGCGGGCTGTTTGCCTATGCGGGCGGGATCCAGCGGCTTGCGCGCCAGTTGCCGCGTGCGACGGGACTGGCGATGATCCTGACGGGTGAACCGCTTTCCGCCGAACGGATGCACCAGCTGGGCCTTGTGACGCAGATCTTCCCCTCGGACGAGCTGCTGGAGCGCGCGATTGGCACGGTTGAGACCATGCTGAGCCACAGTTGGGACGCGGTCGGACACGCTTTGGCGCTGTACGACGCAAGCCGCGCAATGCCCGAAGACATGGCTCTGCGTTTCGGCAGGCGGTTCGGCGATGCGACGCTGGGATCGTCCGATGGCGGCGAAGGCGTGGCTGCATTTGCCGAAGGGCGCAAAGCGAAATTCCGGCCCGATTAGGGGGCTGACGAATCCATACCGCAATCGCGGCGATCAGACCGCATCGGATATTGAAGGAGAGAGGCATGGGACGCGTAGATGGCAAGGTGGCGCTGGTAACCGGCGGCGGATCGGGGCTGGGGGCGGAGGCCTGCCGCGTGCTGGCGGCTGAAGGCGCGCTTGTGGTGGTGTCCGACGTCAACGAAAAGGCGGCGCAGGCCCTTGCCGACACGATCGGCGACCGGGCCGTGGCGCTGCGCCACGATGTCGCGTCGGAGGATGACTGGATCTCGGTGATGAAATCCATCGAGGACACGCACGGCCGCCTCGACATATTGGTCAATAATGCCGGTGTCGTACTGAACGCCGATGTCGAGGATACCTCGCTCGAGAAATATCGCTGGGTCAATTCGGTGATGAGCGACGGGGTGTTCCTGGGCTGCAAGCACGCGATCCCGCTGATGAACAAGGGCGAGGGCGGTTCCATCGTCAACATGTCCTCGACCGGCGCGCTGCTGGGCTATCCGATTTTCTTCGCCTATTCCGCCGCCAAGGGCGCGGTGCGGGCGCTGACCAAGTCGGTCGCGGTGATGTGCCAGGAAAAGGGCTATGCGATCCGTTGCAACTCGGTCCATCCCGGCGCGATCGAGACGCCGATGGTGCAGACCGCCGAAGGGCGCGAGGCCAAGGATATTCCCGCCGAGGGGATCCTGCCGCCCGGATCGCCGGGGCATCCGCGCGATATCGCGATGATGGTGCTTTATCTGGCGTCCGACGAATCGCGTTTGGTCACCGGAGCCGAGATGGTGGTCGACAATGGCGTGACGATCCGCCCGTTCTGAGTTTTGCCTGCCGGCAGAATCTGGGGGAGCCATTCCGTCCGGAGTGGCTCCCCTCTTTTTGCGCTATTTCACGCCGCCGCTATTTCTCGCCGCCCATGTAGCGGTCGATTTCCTTGTGGAAGTGGCGCAGCCGGGCTTCCTGCTCGCTCCACAGCGGCCCGCGGAAGCCGCGCGAACGCGCGCCCGCCTGCACGATGGGCAGCAATTCGGAATCCTGGTCCAGCACTTCGCCAAGGCCCGGAGGCTCGCCGATGCCGGTGCGCACGATCTCGGGCCGCGTCTTGCCCGACAGGTCGGTCGCGCCCAGCCCCATCCATGCGGGCGCGGTGTAACCCGGCGCGTCGACATGGCGATAGAGGATCAGCGTGTCATAGGTGAAGCGGTTCGGATCCTCGGCATTGGGCAGGAACCGGTGCAGGAACACCGCCTCTGGGTGGCAGCCGATCTGGGCGTTGGGGAAGACCGAATAGACGGTCGAATCCGACAATTGCGTATCGCTGAAGCGTTCATAGTTCAGGCCGAGGTCGTCCGACCGCTTGCGCTTGGCAAGCTGGACCGCGCGGCGGGTTTCCTGCGCGCTGCCGTCGAAATCCTCGGGGTCGATGCCTGCGTCCGACAGCATCATCTTGATCCCGTCATTGACCGTTTCCTGGTCGTCATAGCGCCGGCTGGGCTGGGCGAAGGGGACGAACTGGCGGCTCATGCCATTGGGATAGAGGTCGATCTGGGTGCGGTCGTCCATCAGGCACTGGGTCTGCGGGTGGACGGCATGCAGGTGATAGGTCTCGGCAAAGGCGTCGATGCCGCCCTTCCAGTTCGCGCCCCATTCCGACTGGCGGTGCTGCACGACATACATGTCGTCGATCTGGTAAAGCTCGAGCTGCGCTTTCAGCGGTCCGAGATATTCGTCGAGCGGCATGACGTCGGGGTTCATCGAGATGAACACCAGCCCCGCCGCCGTTTCGCACCGGACCGAGGTCAGGTCGCGGTCATGGCACAGCACTTCGGGCTGGAACGTGTTTTCGTCCGTCACCTCGCTATTCTTGCCGTCGAGGTCGAATTTCCAGCTGTGGAACGGGCAGGTAAAGTCCGACAGCGTGCTGAAATCGGCAAGCACGAGGCGACTGCCGCGGTGCGGGCAGACGTTGTAATGCGCGCGGATCACATCGTCGTCGTCGCGCACGATGATGAAGCTTTCGTCCCCGATGTCGAAGCGCACCAGATCGCCGGGTTCGGCGACATCGGCGACCGGACAG
>NZ_JBRBUA010000049.1:0-3225 GCF_052826345.1 Brevirhabdus sp.
AGCGCGGCAAGGGCGATCCACGCCGGTTCGCGCACCACGATCTGGCGCTGCCCCGCACCGGGCGGGAGCAGCACCACCGTGTCGGCGGAAAAATCGATCAGCCGCCCGAATGCGAATCGCCCGCCGCTACGCGGGACCAGCACGTCGCGGTTGATCGCGCGCGCACGTTCCTCCGCAGGCAGGTCGCGCAGCCACAGCCGGTCGCCCACCCGATATTCTCCAACCGCGCTTTCGACATCGAGCACATGCACCGTGCCATCGCCCAGCATCGCGAGCGGCTCCAGTGCCTCGCGCGGGGAGGGCAAAGGTTCCGCTCCCTCGGACGTCAGCCGCGCCACCACCATCGCGGCATCGCGCTGCTCGCTTGCCAGCAGCAATTCCGGCGCGACGCCCAGCGCCCCGGCGATCCGATTCAGCCAGTCGATCGACAGCGTGCGCATCCCCGTCTCCAGCCGCCCCACCGTCTGCGGCGTCGTGGGCGGGCTGCAGGCGGCGGCCAGATCTGCCAAAGTCATGCCCTTTTCCTTGCGGATCGTGCGAATGCGGTTAATCACGGCGTGGTTCCTTTCGGGAAAATGCAGGAACCTATTCGGTTTTATTTTCCTACAAGGCAAGCGGTCCGCACATCCCCTGCACAGCAATCCAAGGGGACACTTCATGACCGAACAGCAGGATACCGGGCAGCATGATAACGGACATCAGGGACCGGGCGAATACGTTACCCGCGAACTCACCAGCGAGGGGCCGCGCCGCATCTCGAAGGATTATCGCGGCGGCGCATCGAAACGCGCGCGCGCGGTTACGGTAAACCTCAAGGAATCGCCGCTCGGCTGGCTTTACGCGCATGGCCATCTGACCGAACCGCAGTACGAGGCGGGCGAAAGGCTGCGCGCCGATTGGGAACGCGCGCAGATCGCGCCGTCGATCACCATGCGCTGGGATTCGGTCCGGATCGGCGGCACCAATCCGGACCGCGGGCTCGATCCCTCCGAACGCCAGATCGCAGCCAAGTCGCGCTTCGACAAGGCGGTGAAGGCGGCGGGGCCGGGGCTGGCCGACATCCTCTGGCGCGTGGTCTGCGCGGGCGAGGCGGTCGGCATCGCGGAAAAGGCGATGGGCTGGCCCGCGCGCAGCGGCAAGCTGGTGCTGGGGCTGGCGCTCGACCGCGTGGCGGGGTACTCCCAAATCGGGTGAAGCCGCGCCGCGGGGCCGCTTGATCTTTGGGATGGGCCGTGCAAGCCTCGGTTTCAGTTGAAACCGTCCACGTCAAGCGAGTCCCCCTTTCATGAAGCCAGTTGCCTTGCACCGCCGCCAGTTCCTTGCCGGAACGGGCACCATCGCCCTTGCCTGTTCGCTGCCCGTCGCCGCCCGCGCGCAAAGCGCGGCCGGCGCGCAGCTGAACGCGGTGATGGACCGCGTGTTCTGGGGCGACATGCGGCTCAGCCCTGCGCAGATGACCGCGCTGGGCATCGATACGGGCAAGAATGCATGGGCCCGCCACCATCTGGGCGAGTTCGGCCGCGCCGGAATAGAGGCCGAGGAAGCGCATGCCACGCAGATGCTGAACGCGATCCGGGCGATCCCGACCGAGGGTCTGGACGAGCCGCAGAAGGTGCACCACGCGGTCGTCACCGACATGCTGGAGAAGCGCCTGTGGGGCGCCCCCTTCGGCATGGGCAGCGTCTACAGCCCCTATGTGCTCAGCCACATGGGCGGGGCCTACAGCTCGATCCCCAGCTTCATGGACACCAAGCACCCGGTCGAGAGCGAGGACGACGCGGTCGCCTATCTGCAGCGCATGGTCCAGTTCGGTCAGGGGCTGGACGACGAAACCGCGTTGCAGCGCGAGCAGGCGGCCAAGGGCTATCTGGCGCCCGCATGGTCGCTCGACATCGCGATCGCGCAGATCAGGGCGATGGCCGAAACCCCGGTGGGCGAATCGCGCCTTGTCACCTCGCTGGCCGAAAGGGCGCAGGCCGCCGGGATCGCGGGTGACTGGGGTGCGCGCGCCGCCGCGATCATGACCGAGACGGTCAACCCCGCGCTGATGCGTCAGGCCGCCATGCTGGAAGAGCTGAAGCCCACCGCGGCCGAAGGCGACGGCGTATGGCGCGTGCCGAATTCGGAAGAGCTCTACCGCCTCGAACTCGCCAATTCGACCACGACCGATCTGACCGCGGAAGAGATCCACCAGATCGGCCTGCGGCAGGTCGCCGAACTCAGCGCCGAACTGGAGACGATGCTGGCCGAAGTCGGCCTCACCACCGGCACGGTGGGCGAGCGTCTGACTCAGTTCAATTCGCGGCCCGAGCAGCTGTACCCGAACACGCCCGAAGGCCGCGCCGCGATGCTCGCGGACCTCAACGCCAGCAATGACGCGATGCAGGCCAAGCTGCCGCAGGCCTTCGCCACGCTGCCCACCCAGCCGATCGAGATCCGCGCCGTGCCTGCCGAGATTCAGGACGGCGCGCCGCTGGGCTATTACGAAAGCCCGACGCTCGATGGTTCGCGTCCCGGCATCTACTACATCAACCTCAAGCACACCGAGGACTGGCCGAAATACACGCTCCCCGCGCTCACCTATCACGAGGCGGTGCCCGGCCATCATCTGCATGGCAGCCTTGTCCAGCAGGCTGGCGACACGCCGATGCTGCTGAAAAACTATTACATCTCGTCCTATGGCGAGGGCTGGGCGCTCTATGCCGAGCAGCTGGCGTCCGAGCTGAACGGCTATGAGGGCATGGAAAAGGCCGGCGCGCTGCAAAGCTGGCTGTTCCGCGCCGCGCGGCTGGTGGTCGACACCGGCCTGCACCACAAGAAATGGAGCGTGGAAGAGGGCACGCAATATTTCGTCGACACGGTCGGCTTCACCCGCACGCGGTCAGAGGCCGAAACGCGCCGCTACTGCATCTGGCCGGGACAGGCCTGCAGCTACAAGATCGGCCAGAACAAATGGGTCGAACTGCGCGCGAAGGCAGAGGCCGAACTGGGCGACCGCTTCGACATCCGCCAGTTCCACGAGATCGTGAAGGAAGGCAACATGCCGCTGAACGTGCTGGAAGCGCGCGTCGAGCGCTGGATCGCGGCGCAAAAGGCCTGATGACACAAAAGGCCTGATGAGAAGCGGGGAGGGGCTGGCGCGAAGCCAGCCCCTTCCGTCCGATCAGCGCGCGTGCGCGATCAAATTCGCCGCCGGAAACACGATGGCTTCCTCGGCAAACCCGG
>NZ_JBRBUA010000050.1:0-8225 GCF_052826345.1 Brevirhabdus sp.
GCCGACCCGCCAGCGCCAGCATGGCCCCGACGGCTGCGCTGCCGATCCGCAGCCGGAAATTGGCAATCGGGGACATGACGATCATGGCAGCAGCGCGGCGTCGCCCCAGGTGACGGGGACGGGGCGGGTGGCCTTGCCGTCGCCGCGCACGACCAGCTCGACGATGGCCGCGCCGCCGGTATCGACCGACAGGGGTTTCGCCGGTTCGGCAAGGCCCATCCATTCGCTGGCGCCCAGCAGCTTTCCGTCGCCATAGACTTCGAACCGCACCCGGCTGCCGTCATCCGACCCGCTGTCGTCGCGCCCGACCATCGCGCTGAAGCGGCGGAATCCGTCGCCGCGCACTTCCAGCCGCGAATTGGCCAGCACGCCGATGCCGGTCAGGAACTCGCGGTCCGCGATGCGCAGCATCTGGCCATAGGGCGTTGAATCCGCCCGAGCGCCGCCCCAGCCGGTGTAGCGGGGCCGCTCTCCGTTGGAGCGGGTGTTCTGCCACGGCACGATGGCGCGGTGGATCATCGGATCAGGTTCGGGGAAGTCGATGCCTTCCTCGGCGACATTGATCCGCCCCGGCATCTCGGACAGATACATGCCGCCGGGCAGGGCGCGCGTGCCTGCCGCGCGGAACACGCGGGTCTCGTGCGGGGCCAGCGTGAACTCCTGCTCGCCGGTGAAACTGCTGGCTTCGCCGCTCCACAGATCGGTCAGGGCGATCTCGCCATCCGCGGCATATTTCAGATGATCGGCGGTCAAAGTGACGGGTATCGGGGTCGCGGTGCGATTGAACAGCGCGACCGCCTTGGTCCCGTCGGCCAGTGTCTTGACGAAGAACTGCACATCCTCGGTATCATAGGCGAGCACGGCCTGATTGCCCGCCGGATCCTGGTTCAGCGCGATCAGATCGCGATTGCCAAGGATCGCCAGCTGCTCGGGCGTCGCCTTGCGCAGGTCATAGCCGATGATCAGCGGCGCGTTCAGCATCGCCCACAGGCTGAAATGGCTGCGCGCCTCGGCCGGATGATCGCTGTCGAAATCGCCCGTGCCGACGAACAGCATGTCGGGATCGTTCCAGTTGCCCGGCTGCGCATACAGCGCGCGGCGCGACGCGGAATCGAGATTGTGCAGCATGCGGCCCCAATAGGGCGCGATATCCTCGCTGGTGCGCGAGATATTGCCGTATTCCTTGGCCCACGACCGCACGTTCGCGCTGCCCCAGATGCATAGCGAATAGAGGAAGTCGCCGTCCGGGTTGTGCCTGACCAGCGCCTGCCCGACCTGCGCGAACAGGTCCTTCACGGCAGGCACATCGGTCTTCGCGATCGAATCGAAATCGATCAGCGGCGCCATCTCGCGGTAGATGCCCTTTTGCACATTGGGATTGTCCGCGCCCATGCCGCGAATGCCGCAGCCGTCGACCTTGATATAGTCGAACCCCCACTCGCCGAAATAGAGCGCGATGTCCTGTTCGATATGATCGTAGAGGCCGACCTCGCGCTCTGCCAATGTGCCCGCGGGATTGTTGGCGTTGCCGTGGCCAAAGGTCTGGCCGCAGCTGTTGCGCCCGATGTCGGAATAGATACCCGCCTTCAGCCCCATGGCGTGAAGCCGGTCGGTCAGGGGGCGGAAGCTGGTGCGGTCGCTGCCGGTGGCGGCGGACGGAAACGTCGCGGTGCGGATGACCATGCGCCCGGTGTCGGCATCGCGCTTAAGCCACCAGCCGTCGTCGATATTGATATAGCGATAGCCTGCATCGGCCAGTCCGCTGTCGACGATGACCTGCGCGCTGGCGATGACCTTTTCCTCGTCCACGTCGTGGTAGAACGCGTTCCAGCTGTTCCAGCCCATCGGCGGCAGAGGCGCCTGCCCGCCCGAATAGGCACTCCACGCGCCGGTCGGGTCAAGCTCGTCCGCCGCGGCGGAAAGGGGCAGGGCGGCCAGGGCGCATGCCGCGGCGATGGTGGGGAGGTGCAAGCGGATCATTGTGCCGGTTCCTGAACGAGGGTCCGCCCGAAGAACGGCAGGACATGCTCCTGCATCCGAAAGCCGAGGCGGTTGGTATGGTCGCCGTCATAGACTTCCAGCGTGTTGTCGATGCCTCGCGCCTGCAAGGCGCCGTGCAGCAGGCGTACGTCGTCCAGCAGGAAATCCTTGTCCCCCACGTCGATCGCGATGCCGCGATACGCCTTCACCGCATCGACATGCTGATCGAGGAAGGCAATCGGCGGGTTCGCCGTCCACCGCGCGATGACGTCGTCCCGTTCCTTGCCCTGTGCATCGACCGGAAGATCCAGATAGAGCGGCGCCGCATCCGGATCGGGCGAAAAGGCGGCGGCCACCGCCAGGGCACTGCGCAGATTGCCGGGCAGGTCCTGCGCAGCGGCGACGCTGGGCACGGCCTGGATCGTCTGGACATCCTGTGCGGTCAACCCGCGCGAGCCCATCGGCGACTGGCAGCACGGCGCCATCAGATAGAGCGCGCCATATTTTTCGGCATGCTTGATCCCGATGCGGCTGGCCCCGTATCCGCCCATCGAATGGCCGACCAGCCCGCGGCTCTCGGGCCGGGCGATGGTGCGATAATTTCTGTCGACATAGTCGATCAGCTCGTCCGCGATAAAATGCTCGAAATCCCCGGTCGTGGGCGAGTCCGAGTAGAAGGAACCGTTATATTCGTTCCAGCTGTCCGGAAATACGAGGATCATCTCCGGCACGCCATTTGCGAAGGCACCCTCTGCCGTTTGCGGCATGTGCACTTCCTTCAGCCACTGTTCTGCCTTTACCCAGTATCCGTGCAGCGCATAGACGACAGGATAGCGCCGGTCCGGGTTCTGATCGTAACTCGGCGGAAGGACGACATGGATGTCGCGCTCGGCACTCGTGCCCATCAGGTTGCCGTCGATCGCATCGGAATGCACCGTTATGCGATCGATCCGCACTTTCGCGGCACCTTCCACGACGGGTGGCTGCTCTGTCCCGACCTGCGCGCTGGCGGGCGCGGTCGTCATGGATGTAAGCGCAACGGACAGGCAGGCTGACAATATGCTTCGGAATGCCATTCGCGTCGTTTCCCCTCCAATGCAGCGCTGCAAAAGGGGGCGACGACGGTTTCGCGCCGCCATGCAACCTCTCCTCCACGACGCCGGTTCACCGGTTCTGCGGGACTTCAATACTCCGGCAAATTAAAAAGAAGCAAGGGGGTTGGCCGAGGGGGCGGCAACGGACCTGCCGCCACGACGATTTATAAGGGATCACGGCAGGTCCGCTGCTCCCCGCGCTCCCGTGCAGTGGTTGGGGGCGAAAAGCTGTCGATGACTGCAAGACCCTCTAGAACTTCACGCCTGCTTCTACGCCGACAAGACGGCGGGCGCCCGGCGTGATGAAAGATCCGCCGAATTCGATCGCGGGAATGGCCTCGGCGATATATTTCTCGTTCAGCGCATTGTCGGCGAAGACGGTGATCTGGAACCGGTCGGTCTCGATACCCGCACGCAGGTTCAGCACGTCGAAACTGTCGCGGCGCGCCACGTCATAGCGGGCGTTGCCGATAAAGCCGGGCAGCGCCAGCGCCGATCCGGGCAGCAGGCCGGTGAACAGGGTCGGGCGTTCCTGGTCCTGCACCGAATGGAACCACGTCGGGCCGGTGATGCGGTAATCGACGCGGCCGATCAGCCGCACCGCATCGTTGATGGGTACGCTGAGGTCGGTGCCGAGGTTGATCGTGTAGTCGGCGGTGTAGGGCGACTTGTTCCCCACGGTATAGGGGCGCGAGCTGTTTTCCCTGATCTCGCTGTCGGTGACATTGAACGAACCGAACACGCTCCACCAGTCGGTCACCTTCCCCGTCAGGTTGATCTCTGCACCCTTCACATTGACCTTGTCGATGTTCGACACGACGCGCAGCAGGCCAAAGCTGCCCACGAAGAATTCGAAGAACTGCATGTCGTGGATCTGCGTGTAGTAACCGGCCAGGTCATAGGTGATGCGGTCGTTGAACAGGCTTCCCTTCACGCCCGCCTCGAACGCGCTTGACCATTCCTTGTCGTACTGGTCAGTGATCGTGACGCCGGCGTCGATGAACTGGTTGAAATTGGTGTCGACGATGGCTGACGAGCCCTGATTGTTGAACCCGCCGGATTTGAATCCGATGCCCCAGTTTCCATAGATGTTGAGGTCGGGCACCGGCTCAAAGCTAAGCGACAGCTTGGGCTGGATCTGTTCGAACACCTCGTGCTGGGGCGTCAGTTCGCCGAATGCCTGCCCCGGATTGATCGGTCCGCCCGTGAACGGATCGATCGCGTCGGGGACCAGCGATGAGGCACGGCGATCCTCGATGTCATAGCGCAGCGCAAAACTGGCGGAGAGCTGCTGCGTCGGCTGATAGTCAAGCGCGCCGAACATCGCATAGACATTGGTCCGGAACTTGTCCGATAGCAGCAGCGAGGTCGGGTTCGCGGATTCGGGCGGATTATACAGGTTCTTGATGACCCCGTTGCCCGTATCGCCGCTGAGGCTGACGCCGGTCTCGCGGTCGATATTCAGGTAATAGCCGCCAAGCTGCCAGTTCAGCGGCCCCGCATTGTCCGAGATCAGCCGGATCTCCGCACTGAAATCGGTCTGTTTGCGCAGCTGGTACTGGATACCGTCGCAAGTGGTCGGGCTGTAGGGCCCAAAGGTCGATCCATTCGCGGGCGCGAAGATGAACGGCACCGGGATCTGGCCGATCGCGCCGGGCGGGTTGACCGGGTAGCCGGTCAATTCTGCGGTGCTGGCGAAACAGGCGTTGACCGTGGGCTGGCCCGCCGGATCAGCCGCTCCGATATAGCGGGCGAAATCGGCAGATGTGCCGTCCGCGACCAGATCCTGATCGACATCGGAATAAAGCGCCCATGCCACGAGCGAGACATTGCTGGTCAGTTCCTGATCCAGCTTGACCGACATGTCGAAGCTCGTCTGGTCGTTGGTGGCGCGGATGTTGTTGTAGAAGTTGAACGGATGCTCGTTCACGTCTTCGTAGAAGGCGGGATTGACCGCGGCGAAATTGGGCAGGTGGAACGCGGCATTGAACGGCAGCGAAGCGCCGCTGAAATCGGCATAGCGCGCCTTTACATCGACCTGCGTGGCGGTGCCCTGGCCGAACATCACGCGCCCGTCGACCGACCATGTTTCCTGGTCGTCGACCACTTTCGCGTCGAGGAAATCGTTGCGGAAGAACCCGTCGGTGGTGCGATAGAATCCCGAGAGGACAAAGCCGATGTTCTCCGCGACCGGACCGCTGACATAGGCCGTCCCCTCGAACGTGTTCTCGTTCGCATAGGATGCGCGCGCCATGCCGGTGAAATAATCGGTAGGCTCAAGCGTCTGGATCACGATCGCGCCCGCCGCCGCGTTGCGTCCATAGAGCGCGCCTTGCGGGCCCTTCAGGATTTCGACCTGCCGCAAGGTGCCTTGCGTCTGGTTGAGCTGCGCGGTGTTCGTCTTGAGGATGCCGTCGACGACCAGCGCGACCGAGCTTTCCGCGTCGCGCGCGCCGTTGATGCCGCGGATATTGACCTGCGTATCGCCCGCCTCGGCCGTTCCGGTGACGATGGTGACGCCGGGCGTCAGGCCGACGAAATCCTCCGCCTTGTTGGCGCCGGTGCGTTCCAGCGCCTCGGCCGTCAGCACCGATACCGATGCCGGGACGTCCTGCAGTCGTTCGGACTGGCGGCGGGCGGTGACGATGATGTCATCGGGAGAAGCGGCTGCGACTTCGGGCCCGGCGGCGGGTTCCTCGGCCGTCTGGGCCAGCGTGGGAACTGTCGACGCCAATACCGAAACGACCGACGCCGAAACGAGCCAACGAGAAGACCTCATGCCAAATGCCCCCATGATCGGGCGCCCCTGAAAGCGCCATTGCGTTTCCCTGAGTGAGAGGTATTGTGTACAAAATGGCTTTGGTCAAGTTTCAAGTTTTAAGGAGGGGGCACCATTTCCAAGGCTAGCGACAAGGCCTATGCCGAGATCCGCGCCATGGTGCTCAGCGGGGAACTGCCCGCGGGCACGCAGATTCGCGAGGAGGCCATGGCCGAGCGTTGCGGCGTATCGCGCACGCCCGTCAGGGAGGCGCTGCGGCGGCTGGAGGCGGAGCTTCTGGTCACGCGGACCGAGACCAATCGCAGCTTCGTGGCCGACTGGTCGCTCAGCGACGTGGCCGATGCATTCGAACTGCGCGCCATGCTGGAGGGCCACGCCGCGTGGCTGGCTGCCGAGCGGATCGAGCCTTCGCTGATTGCCGCCATGCGCACCGAGAATGCGCGTCTGGGCGAGGCGGTGCATTCGGATTATCCGGACGTCGACCTGTTCCTCGAAACCAATCGCGCCTTTCACGCCATGATTCTGGAAGCGGCCGGTTCGCGGCGGCTGGCGGCGCTGCTCGGCACCTTGGTAGAGCAGCCTGTCGTCTGGCGCACGGCGCATCAATACCGGTTCGAGGATCTGCGCCGTTCGTATAGCGAGCACGAGGAATTGCTGGCCGCATTCGATCGCGGCGACGGGTCATGGGCGCGGGCCGTGATGGTCGCGCATGTGCGGCGGGCCTACCACGCCTATGCCGATGCACATCGCAAACTGCCTGGCGCACGCATAGCCAAGGCGATGACCGGATAATGTATACAAAAAAGGTCGAAATCGTTGAGGTCAGCCCGCGCGACGGTCTGCAGAACGAAAAGCTGCAGATTGTCACCGCGGACAAGATTGCACTGATCGAACGCGCGCTGGAAGCCGGTGCGCGGCGGATAGAGGTCGCCAGTTTCGTCAATCCCCGCGCCGTGCCGCAAATGGCCGATGCGGAAGCGGTGTGTGCCGGTTTGCCGGAACGCGGGGACGTGACCTACATCGGGCTGGTCCTCAACATGCGCGGCGCGGATCGTGCGATCGCCACCGGCCGGATCGACCAGCTGGGTGCGGTCGCGGTGGCGTCGGACGGGCTGGGCATTGCCAATCAGGGCCAGTCCAGCGACCAATCCGTCGATGTCGCCTGCGAGATCGTGAGAGCGGCCAAGGCCGCAGAGTTGACCGGGCAAGTGACGATCGCCGCCAGCTTTGGCTGTCCGTTCGATGGCGAAGTCGCGGTCCGGCATGTCGTTTCCATGGCCGAACGCCTGGCGCGTAGCGAACCTGCCGAAATCGCGCTGGCCGACACGATCGGCGTCGCCAATCCTGCGCATGTGGCACAGCTTGTCTCTGCCGTGGCCGATGCTGTCGGACCTGTCCCCGTTCGCATCCATTGCCACAACACCCGCGGCACCGGCCTCGCCAATGTGTGGGCGGCGGTGCAGGCCGGGGCGAGCGTCGTCGATGCCTCGATCGGTGGCCTTGGCGGGTGCCCGTTTGCCCCCGGCGCTGCCGGCAATGTGGCGACCGAAGACGTCGTCTACATGCTCGAACGCGCAGGCGTCGCCACGGGGCTGGACTTGGCGAAGCTGATCGACACCAATCACTGGCTGGAAGGCGTGATGGGGCGGACCCTGCCCGGCATGGTCGCCCGCGCCCCCCTTTTTCCGGCAGCATAGGGAGCTACAGATGGGATATCGCCTTGGCGTGGATGTTGGCGGCACGTTCACCGATCTTCTGCTGTTCGATGCCTCCGACGGAAGGTTCTGGCGGCACAAGACACCCTCGACCCCTTCGGATTCGTCCGAAGGTATCCTCACCGGCCTCGACGTGATCTGCGAAAAGGCGGGCATCGCGCCGGATGAAATCGAGTATTTCCTGCACGGCACGACCGTCGCCACCAATGCGGTGCTGGAAGGAAAGGGGTCGCGCGTCGGGCTGATCACGACCGAAGGCTATCGCCACATCATGCAGATCGCCCGCAGCTTCGTGCCGGGCGGTCTTGCCGGATGGATCATCTGGCCAAAACCTACGCCGCTTGCCGCGCTGGAGGATACTGTCACGATCAAGGGACGGATGGACGCGCAGGGAAACACCGTCCGCCCGCTGGACGAGGACGATATCAGGCAGCAGGTCGGATTCCTGAAGAAGCAGGGGGTCGAGGCGATCACGGTGTCCCTGATGAACGCCTATGTCGACGGATCGCATGAAAAGACGGTCGGCAGGATCGTGGCAGACATCCTTCCCGACATTCCCGTGTCGCTCAGCCATGAAGTGCTGCCCGAAATGCAGGAATACGAACGCACGCTGACCACCGTGGCGAATGCGGCGGTGCGTCCCGTGGTCAGCTGCTA
>NZ_JBRBUA010000051.1:0-9358 GCF_052826345.1 Brevirhabdus sp.
CGGCGCGCGGGTCCAGTACATCGCGGGTCACGCGAAAGCTGCGGCCGTAGAATTGCCTGCGGCCCAGAATCTGCGCGACGGGCTGCCTGTCGCCGCGCCGGTCCAAGGCCACGCGGAACCGTGCGATGGCCGCGTCGTCCGGCACGTCGTGCAGATGCAGCGTCATGCGGTCGGGCGCGATGCCCATCGCATGGGCCAGCATGAGCCGCGCGTCGCGCTGCGGGTCGGGGATGGCGTTCCGGCGCAGCAGGTCGACCGCCTGGCGCAGCAGCTCCTGCGCGGTCATTGCGACAGTTCGGCCAGCTTGCGGATCTGGTCGTCCTCGATCAGCGCGTCGATGACCTCGTTCAGATCGCCCTGCATCACCTGATCCAGCTTGTAGAGCGTCAGGTTGATGCGGTGGTCGGTCATCCGCCCCTGGGGAAAGTTGTAGGTACGGATGCGCTCCGACCGGTCGCCCGAGCCGACCTGGCTCTTGCGGTCGGCGGCGCGGGCCTCGTCGGCCTTCTGGCGTTCCCGGTCGTAAAGCCGCGCGCGCAGCACGCCCATCGCGATCTCGCGGTTGCGATGCTGCGATTTCTCGGAACTGGTGACGACGATGCCGCTGGGAATATGGGTGATGCGCACGGCGCTGTCGGTGGTGTTGACGTGCTGGCCACCCGCGCCCGAGGCGCGCATCGTATCGATGCGGATATCGGTGGCCGGGATGTCGATGTCGACGGCCTCCGCCTCGGGCAGGACGGCCACGGTCGCGGCGGAGGTGTGGATGCGCCCGCCCGATTCGGTGCTTGGCACGCGCTGCACCCGATGCACGCCGGATTCAAACTTGAGACGCCGGTAGACGCCGTTCCCCTGGACGTTGGCGATCACCTCCTTGATGCCGCCAAGCTCGGTCTGGGCCTCCTCGATCACGTTGAATTTCCAACCCATCGCCTCGGCATGGCGCTGATACATCCGCAGCAGATCGCCCGCGAAAAGCGCGGCCTCCTCGCCGCCGGTGCCGGGGCGGATCTCGATTATCGCGGGGCGTTCGTCGGCCGCGTCGCGCGGCAACAGCGCCAGGCTGACCGCGCGTTCGGCCTCCGGCAGCAGGGCCGAGATACGCGCCACCTCCTCGGCGGCAAGCTCCGCCATGTCGGGATCGTCCAACATCGCCTGCGCATCCTCGCGGGCGCGCAGCAACATGCGATAGGCGGCGATTTGATCGGCCACCGGCTTCAGCTCCGCGTATTCGCGCGACAGCCCGGCGATGTCGGACACATCGCCCGTGGCCAGCTTGGCCTCGAGAAACTCGAACCGGCCGGTGATCTGATCCAGTTTGTCTGTGGGTACCATGATCGGGGTGTTGCCGATCCGTCGTGTTTGGTCAAGCTCCCGTGACATGCTATGCTGATGCATGGTTAGACTTTTTGCCACGTTCGTCGGTCTGTCCTTGTCCTGCGCGCAGCGAATTTCGGCGGCCGAAGCATCCGTAGGCACGAAGATCGACTGCTACTGCACCGACACGAGCGGCGCGCGCGTGGAACTTGGCGTGTCGATCTGCCTGTTCGTGGACGGGCGCAATTTCACCGCAAGATGCGAAATGGCGGGCAATGTGCCGTTCTGGCGGGAAACGGCAACCGGATGCGCGTCATCCGCCCTGCGCGCGCCGCAGCCTGTCCATCCAGTTTTCCACACGCGCGCGGTTGACCCCGAGATCTGAGTTGCCGAAGCGCAGCCGCGCCAGGATCGACAGGGCCGTGCCGCCCTGCGGCGTGGGGGTGGCGCGCACCGTGGTGTAATCGGGAAAGCCGAACACGCGCGAGCGGGTCTGGTAGGTGACCCAGCCCTCGCCGGGAGCGCCCGCGATCGGCCGGGTGCGCGGGGTCGTGCGCGCGATCCGGTCGAGCCGGGCCATGATCTGTTCCGGGGCCGCGTCGAACCGTGCGGCCGGGGCGTCGCCGCCGGTGTCGCTCAACAGCCAGCCGCCCGGGCCGGGACGCGTGGCCCGGGTCGGATCGACATGCCAAAGGGCCGCGTCGACCGGCGCAAGACGCACCCAAAGCAGCGATAAAAGCGCGGCGCAGACGATGAAGAGGACGAACCAGACCAATATTTTCATGCGCTTCCCCGATACGTCGCCTCCTGCGCCCCGGCCTGACCATGCCCGTCGGGCGCTCCAGAAAAAAGGGCGCACCGGATGGCGCGCCCTTTTCGAACTCAGATGGGGGGCCGATGCGGGCGCCCGGGCGCTTACCCGCGGGCGTTGCCCAGCAGTTTCCACAGGCCGGGGACCAGCAGCGCGGCCAGCGCCAGCTTGATCGCATCCCCGATCAGAAAGGGCGTCAGGCCCCATTCCAGGATCGGCTTGTCCCAGCCGTAGAGCACGCCCAGCCACAGCAGGCCGGGGATGTAGATCAGCGCGTTGCCGATCAGCATGGCGCCGGCCATGCCCGGCACGCTGCGGTCCCAGCCCTTGCGCGCGGCCAGACCCAGCGCCAGCGTCGCCAGCACATAGCCCAGCAGATAGCCGCCCGTGCCGCCCATCATGTAGGTCAGGCCGTTCGTCTCGGCGGAGGAACTGGCGAAGACGTCAAATCCGGCGGCGCCGACGATCAGGTAGCCCAGGATCGTCGTCAGGCCCATGCGCGGGCCATAGGCGGCCCCCAGCGTCAGCACCGCGAAGGTGGTCATGGTGACCGGCACGGGCCACATCGGCACCTTGATCTTCGCCGCGATGGCCAGGAAGGCGATGCCGAGAACCACCATCGCCACCTGCTTGAGGCGCAGTGCGGTGCCGGTGGCGGGCAGGATCTGCTCCGATAGGACTTTGTCGTCGAGGGCGAGCGCCATTTCGGTCTCCGTTCTGTGAAACAAGTTGCGTCGAATATTGCACCCGTGCCCCCGGCGCGCAAGTTCAATGCGCGGGTGCAAATCGCCCGATCTCGGGGCCCGGTCGTCGCGCAGCATCGTGGCCCTATCAGGGCGTGTAGGTCTGCGACATCGTGTAGTTCTTGCGCGGGCCGGTGACCCGCCAGACCGCGCGCCAGCGCGGGAAGGACGTGAAATCATAGGTGACGCGATAGGTGTCGGGATCGCAGCGATGCGTGTCCGAGGGCGCGTCCTGCGTCAGGTCGATGCGGTGGAAGGGGCGGCCGTCGTCGAATGCCACCTCCACCCGCCCGGCCGGGTCCGCCCGCCAGAGATAGCGTCGGCTTCCCGCGAGGGGCGGCTGACCCGGCAGAAACATGCGGCCCGTCTCCTCCAGCGCCAAATACGTCGGGTCGGGCGCGTGCGGCGCGATGAGGCACCGCCCCTCGAATGTGGCGGTGGTGCCGGCGCCGTGATCCTCGATCCGCTTGTGCAGCGCCCAGCTCGCGATGAAATCCGCCGCCGTGATCGCCCGCCCTGCCCGCTTCGCCATTTCGCCCTCATCCTTGCCGTTCACGGGGCGGCAGTCTAAGACACCCGCGCCACGCCCCCAACCGCAAAAGGTCCGCCGATGATCCCCCGCTATTCCCGCCCCGAAATGGTCGCCATCTGGTCGCCCGAGACCAAGTTCCGCATCTGGTACGAGATCGAGGCCCACGCCTGCGACGCGATGGCGGAGCTGGGCGTGATCCCCAAAGAAAACGCGCAGGCCGTCTGGAAGGCGAAGGACACGGAATTCGACGTGGCCCGCATCGATGAGATCGAGGCCGTCACCAAACACGACGTCATCGCCTTTCTGACCCATCTGGCCGAGATCATCGGCAACGACGAGGCGCGTTTCGTGCATCAGGGCATGACCAGCTCGGACGTGCTGGACACCACCTTCAACGTGCAACTGGTGCGCGCGAGCGATCTGCTGCTGGCCGACATGGACGCGTTGCTGGAGGCGCTGAAACGCCGCGCGATGGAACACAAGGATACCGTCCGCATCGGGCGCAGCCACGGCATCCACGCGGAACCCACGACGATGGGTCTGACCTTCGCGCGCTTCTACGCCGAGATGGACCGCAACCGCACCCGCCTGCGCAGCGCACGCGCCGAAATCGCCACCGGCGCGATTTCCGGCGCGGTCGGCACCTTTGCCAACATCGACCCGAGGGTCGAGCAACACGTCTGCGCGAAGCTGGGGCTGGAGCCAGAGCCGATCAGCACCCAGGTGATCCCGCGCGACCGCCACGCCGCCTTCTTCGCGACGCTGGGCGTGATCGGCAGCAGCATCGAGAACCTGTCGACCGAGATCCGGCACATGCAGCGCACCGAGGTGCTGGAGGCGGAGGAGTTCTTCTCCAAGGGGCAGAAGGGCAGCTCGGCCATGCCGCACAAGCGCAACCCCGTGCTGACCGAGAACCTGACCGGTCTGGCCCGGCTGGTGCGCATGGCCGTGGTTCCCGCGATGGAAAACGTGGCGCTCTGGCATGAGCGCGACATTTCGCATTCATCGGTGGAACGCAACATCGGCCCCGACACCATCGTCACGCTGGATTTCGCCCTGGCGCGGCTGACGCAGGTGGTCGACAAGCTGGTGGTCTACCCCGACAACATGCTGGCCAACATGAACAAGTTCCGCGGCCTCGTGCATTCGCAGCGGGTGCTGCTGGCGCTGACGCAAAAGGGTGTCAGCCGTGAGGACAGCTATCGCCTGGTGCAGCGCAACGCGATGAAGGTCTGGGAACAGGGTGCCGATTTCATGGAGGAACTGCTGGCCGACCCGGAGGTCACCGCGGTGATGAGCAAGGCCGAGATCGAGGAGAAGTTCGATCTGGCTTATCACACCAAGCACGTCGACACGATCTTCGCCCGCGTCTTCGGCGAGGGCTGAGGCCGCCCGTTAAACTGGGCCCATAGAGCGGCCCCATAGGTCGGGCCGGCAGACCCCTCCCCGACCTGCCCGCGCGCGGGCCTTGCGGCGCGCGGGGGGCGTGCTAACCTGCGTGGCATGGACAGGCAGGATGATATCCCCTTCGACGGGCGCCGCTGGCACGACATGGGCGGCCAGCCCGGCGGCACGCTGGACCGCAGCCAGCATGATTTCTCGCTCTGGGAAAAGCGCGCCGACGCGCTGATGGTGCTGTGTTCGGCCAAGGGGCACTTCACCGTCGACGGTCTGCGCCGCGCGCTGGAGGACATGGGCGAAGAGGCGTTCCAGACGATGAGCTATTACGAACGCTGGATCGCCGCGATCAACCAGAACCTGCTGGAGGGCGGCGTCTATTCCGTGGCGGAACTGGGCGAGAAGATCGCGCAGGTGCAGGCGCGCGGCGGTACATATGGCGAGGCCTCGGGTGGCTGAGGCGGCGCCGCAGTGGGTGCGGGTCAAGGCGCTGATGCCGCCCGGCCACCTGCGCACGCCCGCCTATCTGCGCGGCAAGGTCGGCGTGGTGGAACGGCCCCTGGGCGAGTTTGCCAACCCCGAGCGGCTGGCCTACGGCCTGCCTGCCGAGAACCGCGCGCTGCTGCGCGTGCGCTTCACGATGCGCGAACTTTGGGGTGCACATGCGGAACGGCCCGACGACACGTTGGATGCCGAGATTTACGCCCATTGGCTGGAGCCCGCCTGATGCCCCACGATCATCCGCATGACCATGCACACGCGCATCTCAGCCCCTCGGGGCATCCTTACAGGAAGGATGACGATACGCCGCTAAGCTACTGGCAAGCCATGGAAATAGCCGTTCGCGAACTGCTGGTCGAGAAAGGCGTCACCACCCCGGCCGAGATCGCCGCGCAGATCGAGGCGATGGACCGCCGTTCGCCTGCCGACGGCGCGGCGGTGGTGGCGCGCGCCTGGGTGGACGAAGGGTTTCGCGCGCGGCTGCTGGCCGATGCCTCCGCCGCCAGCCGCGAGCTGGGGTTTGACATCGGCACGCTGCGGCTGATAGCGGTGGAAAATACCGACACCTGCCACAACGTGGTCACCTGCACGCTTTGTTCATGCTATCCGCGCAACCTGCTGGGGTTGCCGCCCGACTGGTACAAATCGCGCGCCTACCGCTCGCGCGTGGTACGCGAACCCCGCGCCGTGCTGCGCGAGTTCGGCGTCGAGCTGCCCGAAGGCGTGACGGTGCGGGTCCATGATTCCACCGCCGACATGCGCTATATCGTGGTGCCGCGCCGCCCCGAGGGCACCGAGGGGCTGACGGAGGAGCAACTGGCTGCGCTGGTCACGCGCGATTCGATGATCGGAACGGGCCTTGCCTTGCCGCCACCCGTCTGATCCCGGCGTCGGGTCCAAGCGCGCCGCGCCGACGGCGCCGATCCCACGGGTCCGATTGATCGGGCCTCATTACACGGGGCAGCGGACTTGCAGCACCGTATCGCGCTGTCTATGACTGCGCGCCCAGAGGCAGCCACCGGCAGAACAGAATTCGATGAAACGCAGGCCCAACGAAGGACGCACGAGACAGGATTGGGCAGTGGACCGCGCGCTGCGGCTGCTGATCGGGTCGTTGCTGCGTCTGCCCTATCGCTGGCGCGTGCCGTTGATGGGGGCGGTGACGCGCCTGCTGGTGGGGCCGCTGGCGGGCTATAACCGGCGCGCGATGGAAAATCTGGCCTATGTCTTTCCCGACATGCCGCGCGAGCGGCGCCGCGCGATCGCCCGCGCGGTCAGCGACAACGTGGGCCGCACGCTGATCGAGAACTATTCCACGCCCGAGCTGATGGCCCGCATGGCCGAGAATCCGGTCGAAGGGCCGGGCGTCGCCGCGCTGGAGCAGGCGCGCGCCAGCGGTCGTCCGGTCGTGCTGGTGACGGGGCATTTCGGCAATTACGAGGCGCCGCGCGCCGCGCTGACGGCGCGCGGCTACAGCATCGGCGGCCTCTACCGTCCGATGAACAATGCGTTTTTCAACGAACACTACGTCGCCACGATGGAGCGTATCGGCGGTCCGATCTTTCCGCGCGGCCGGCGCGGTCTGGCGGGGCTGGTCAAACATGTGCGCGGCGGCGGGTTCGCGGTGTTGCTGATCGACCAGTTCATGTATGACGGCGCATTGCTGGATTTCATGGGCAAACCCGCGCCCACGGCCCTGTCGGCGGCGGAAATGGCGCTGAAATACGATGCGCTGCTGGTGCCCTTCTACGGCGCGCGCAATCGTGACGGGTTGAGCTTCACCATCACCGTGGAGGCGCCGGTGCCGCACAGCGATGCGGAAACGATGACCCAGGCGCTCAACGACAGTCTGGACGCACGGGTGCGCCGCGATCCGGCGCAATGGTTATGGATACATCGCCGGTGGAAGCCGCACCGTCAGTCGATGCGCGCCGCCGCCAGAACCGGCCCGTAGCCGGTTTCCTGCACGATCACCGCCATCGGCCCGGTCTCGAGGATCTTCAGCTCGAGGTCGAGCGCTTCCTTGCCGGTCCATTCCGCGACACGTTCCCAGTCGGTGACGATATTGGAATAGGTGATCGTGCGCCCGGCGTTTTCACCCTTCCTGATGTCGACCGTGCGCGCGGGATCGAAGCGCATCACCTGCACGACGGCGGGTTTGCGCAGCGGGCGGGTCGCGCGTGCGGTCAGATGCAACATGTTGCCCGTCCGCTCGACCGTCAGCCGAACCGGAAGGACGCGCGCCTTGTGATCCTCGATCAAATCCGCGATTTTCATGGGTTTGTAGCCGACCACCGGGTCCATGCCGCCGACCATCATCTGCGGTGTATAGACCATATGGGTGCCTGCGGCAGCGGCATAGCCCTTTTGACGGGCGGTGTTGCGGGGCATGGCGAAATCATCGGCCCAGCCGATGTAATCCCAGTAATCGACATGCAGCGCCAGGGCCAGCACGTCGGGACGCTTGGCAAGCTCGCTCAACAAGGCATCGGCCGGCGGACAGCTCGAACAGCCCTGGGATGTGAAAAGCTCCACCACCACGGGTTGATCTTCGGCCAGGGCCATATGTGTCCAGATCGAGAAAACCGCGGTCAGCGTGATGCTCAGGGCTGTGCGCATGTGTTCGGACCTTTCCTGACTGACCCCAGACCTACGCAGCTCGCTCGACGCACGCCAATCAATGTTTTGCGATCCGTCGAACCGGAAGAGAGCGCGCGCGTCAAGGCTTCGCGGTGGGATTTATTGTGCACCACGGTATACAATTTGGGCGGCACACCCTTGATCGCCTTGCCGTCATAGGGCATAGCCGCCTCAGAGATTTCCGTCGTAGTATCCCCCAGGAGGCACAGATGACGATCACGGTCGGCCACGATAGCTCGAAAACGCGCAAGACGCTGCAAGTCGGCGGTTCTGCGTTCGCCTATTATTCCATTCCCGCCGCCGAGGCCGCCGGGCTCGGTGAATTTTCCGACCTGCCCGCCGCGCTGAAGGTCGTGCTGGAAAACATGCTGCGCTTCGAGGATGGCAAGACGGTCACGACCGACGACATCCGTGCGTTTTCGGACTGGGGCAAGCAGAACGGCAAGAACCCGCGCGAGATCACCTACCGCCCTGCCCGCGTGCTGATGCAGGATTTCACCGGCGTGCCGGCCGTTGTCGATCTGGCCGCGATGCGCGACGGCATCGTCGCCCTGGGCGGCGACGCGCAGAAGATCAACCCGCTGAACCCGGTCGATCTGGTCATCGACCATTTGGTGATGATCGACGAGTTCGGCAACCCGCGCGCGTTCCAGATGAACGTCGACCGCGAGTATGAGCGCAACATGGAGCGCTACACCTTCCTGAAATGGGGGCAGAAGGCCTTCGACAATTTCCGCGTGGTCCCGCCCGGCACCGGCATCTGCCACCAGGTCAATCTGGAATACCTGTCGCGCACCGTCTGGTCCGACACCGATCAGAACGGCGAGCAGGTCGCCTACCCCGACACGCTGGTCGGCACCGACAGCCACACCACGATGGTCAACGGCGCCGCGGTGCTGGGCTGGGGCGTGGGCGGCATCGAGGCCGAGGCCGCGATGCTGGGCCAGCCGATTTCCATGCTGATCCCCGAGGTCATCGGCTTCAAGCTGACGGGCGCCATGCCCGAGGGCACCACCGCCACCGATCTGGTGCTGCGCGTCGTGCAGATGCTGCGCGAAAAGGGCGTGGTGGGCAAATTCGTGGAATTCTACGGCGACGGGCTGGACAACGTGCCGCTGGCCGATCGTGCCACCATCGGCAACATGGCGCCCGAATACGGCGCCACCTGCGGCTTCTTCGGTATCGACGACAAGACGCTGGAATATCTGCGCCTGACCGGCCGCAGCGAGGAATCGATCGCGTTTGTGGAAGCCTATGCAAAGCAGCAGGGTATGTGGTTCTCTCCCGAAGACGAACCCGTCTTCTCCAGCACGCTGCAGCTGGACATGGCTTCCGTCGTACCCAGCCTTGCCGGCCCCAAGCGCCCGCAGGACAAGGTGGCGTTGCCGCTGGTGGACGAGCTGTTCAACACCGATC
>NZ_JBRBUA010000052.1:0-6954 GCF_052826345.1 Brevirhabdus sp.
CGCAGGCTTTTTTCGTCGCGCGTCCACCGGCCGCCGAACGACAGGCGCAGGTTCTCGGCGAAATTCCAGTTGAAGTCGCCGAACACCGCATAGCTCTTGGTTTTGCCGATGACGTTTTGCGGATTGGGGTCGAAATCGATGGGATCCACACCGGGCGAGAAGCCGAAGACGCGCGTGTACTGGGTCAGGTCGAATTCAGAATCGAAGTAGAAGCCGCCGACGACATAGTCGAAGCCGTCGAACAGATCGCCCGCCGCGCGAATTTCCTGGCTGAACTGCTTATAGCTCTGGATACGGCGGGTGTAATAAAGGTCGGTATAGGTCGAATCGAAGTCCTGCGTCTGGTCCTCGCTCGACTTGCGCAGGCCCGTGACCGAGGTCAGCAGGATCGGACCCGTGTCCCAATTCGCTTCCGCGGTGATCGCGGGCGCTTCATAGACGCCGCCCGCCGGCTGTCCAAAGACGGTATACAGGTCGTCGGTGGTGTTGCGGTTGCAAAGTTCTGGCGGGGCAAAGCCGCAGAACAGCTCGGTATCGTTGGTGATGACCGAGTTGACGACCTCGAATTCCTGCCTCTGCTTCTCCACCGTCAGCAGGACGTCGAAATCGTCGTTGGGCTCGACCGCGATGGCGACGCCGAAATTCTGGTTCTTCGATCCGCCGCGACGCTCGCCGGTCTGGCCGTCGCGGTGGAAGCCGTCGGTTTCGTTGTAGAAATAGAACGGCTTGACCCCGATCATGTCGCCAATGCCGAAATTGACCACGGCGCGCGCGCTATAGGTGCCGAACTTGGCATAGGACGCCTCGGCCTTGATGCCGGGTTCGAAGGTGGGGCGGGTGCGGCGGATGTTGATGACGCCGCCGATGGTGTTGCGCCCGAACAGCGTGCCCTGCGGCCCGCGCAGCACCTCGATCTGTTCGATGTCGAAGAAGTCCAGCAGCTGGCCGGTATTGGTGCCGATGAACACGCCGTCGATAACGACGCCCACGGTGGGCTCCTGCGATTTTTCGATATCGGCATAGGTCAGGCCGCGGATCGACAGGTTCGCCGCCGCCGCGCCCGAATTCTGCTGGGTGATCAACAGGTTGGGCGCTTCGCCCTGAAGGTCGCCGATATTGAGCGAGTTCTTGTTCTCCAGCATCGCGGCATTGATCGCGGTGATGGCGACGGGCGTGTCCTGCAGCGATTCCTCGCGGCGGCGGGCGGTCACGATGATGGCATTGGGGTCGGTGCTGCCCTCGACCGGGCCGGCGGCCGGGGTGGGCCCTTCGGGATCGGTGACGAGGTCGGTATCCTCGTTCGTGACCTGCGCGTGGGCGGCTTGCACGGAAATCATTGCCGAACCTGCGAGCGCGGCTGCCGCGAACGCACGTGTGAAACCTGTTGCCATCATCCTTCTCCCCTTGATGTCGCCGGCGCTTTTGCGCTGCCACGCTTACACGCGTCTTTTCCCTTTTCTGCGGGCTTTGCGTCACTGCACTTTGTATCAGGTGCCAAACCGGGGTCATCTGCCGACCATGCAGGCAAAAGCAGATAGGAGAGATCATGCCCGAGAACCGCCGCTTCATCCTGCGCCGCCGTCCCGAAGGGGACCCGGTGCCCGAAGATTTCGAACTGGTGGAAGAGGATATTCCCGCTCCGCCGCCCGGAGGCTTCGTGATGCGCAATGTCTATTGCTCGCTCGACCCGGCGCAGCGCGGGTGGATGTCGGACGAGGAAAGCTACATGCCGCCGATTCCGCTGGGCGATGCGGTGCGCGCGACCTGCGTGGGCAAGGTGCATGCCAGCGACAATCCCGACTATCCGGTGGGAAGCTGGGCGATGGAGCTGAACGCGATCGAGGATTACACCGCGGTCACGCCCGGCCATTTCACCGCGCCGATCGATGTGTCGCTTGTCGACAGCCCCTCGCGTTTCCTGTCGGCCATGGGTGCGGTCGGGCTGACCGCCTATTTCGGCCTGATGGAGGTCGCCAAGCCTAGGGCGGGCGAGACCTTGTGCGTCAGCGCTGCTGCGGGCGCGGTCGGTTCGGTGGTGGGGCAGATCGGCCGCATCATGGGATGCCGCACCATCGGCATCGCGGGCGGCCCGGAAAAATGCCGCCGGCTGGTGGAGGATTACGGCTATGACGTCGCCATCGACTACCGCGGCAAAGACATCGACGCGCTGCGCGCCGAACTGGCGCAGGCAACCCCCGATGGCATCGACATCGTGTTCGAGAATGTCGGCGGCGACATATTCGAGGCCGAGGTCTTCGAACTGGCCAAGAAGGCGCGCGTCGTGCTGTGCGGACTGATCAGCGAATATAACGCGGTGGAGCCGCACGGGCTGAAGAACCTTTGGCAGGTCATCGTCAAGGAAGCGACGCTGCACGGATTCCTGGTGATGGACTATGCCCCGCGCTTCGCCGAAGGGGGCGCGCAGATCGCCGAATGGATGCAGCAGGGCCGCATGCGTATCGACGAGGATGTGCAGCACGGCATCGAGAACAGCTATGACGCGTTCATGCGGCTGTTTTCGGGCCGGAACACCGGCAAGCTGATCCTGAAGATCGGCTGATTCAGCGGTGCGGGCGGGGCCGTGGGCCCCGCCCGTTCGCGGTTCAGAACTGCACGCGCTTGGTATAGCCGCCGTCGACCACGATATTCGCGCCCGTCATCGCCTTGCAGCTCGGCGATGCGATGAAGGCGATGGTGCGGGCCAGCTCGTCCCCGTCGGTCAGTCGGCCCATCGGGATCTTGGACAGCGTATCCTCGTAGAACTCCTTCATGTTGTCGCGGATATAGGCCCATGGCCCATCCTCGCACATGACGGGGCCGGGGGTGATGCAATTGGCGCGGATGCCCTTGCCTGCAAGGTTCTGCGACAGCGCGGCGGCATAGTTCATCACCGCGGCCTTCATCGAGTTGTACGGCTGCACGCCCATGAATTCCTCGACCGCGCCGGTCGAGCTCATGCAGATGATCGACGCGGCGTCCGATTTCTCGAGGAAGGGCATGGCCGCCTCGATCCCGCGGCGCATCGGCAGGATATCGGTTTTCAGGATCGTCTCCCAGCCATCGTCAGTATCCTCGCCCGGATTGGCGGAGGTGAAGCTGATGAAGATGTCGCAGCCGCCAAGCTTGTCCGCGGCTTCCTTCACGAAGGCGGGGACCGCGCCCGCATCGGTAACGTCCAGCGTCTTGGCGTGAACGGTCACGCCGCTGGGCTCAAGCTCGCCCACCACGGTGTCGACCTTGTCCTGCGTGCGTCCGCAGATCGCGACATGGCAACCCTCGGCCGCGAGTGTCTTGGCGACCTTGCGGCCGATGCCGCCGTTCGCGCCAATGAGGATGGCTTTCCTGCCCTTGAGGCCCAGATCCATGTGACAATCCTTTCCCGTGGTGTGATCCGTTCCGCGCATGCTGCGCGCGGATTTCGATGCAGTCTTACACTAGAGGCGCTGCGGCGACGTATCGACTGCACTTTTGCGCAGTGCTGCGCGTCGCCCCCCGGTGATACTCATGACGCAAACACATGGGAGACGCACGGATGACAAGACTCAAAGGCAAGCGCGCCCTGATCGTGGGCGCCAGCAGCGAGGGCAATATGGGGCAGATGATGGCGCGGCGCTTCCTATCCGAAGGCGCGGCGGTCACGGTCGCGGGGCGCAAGCAGGCGGTGCTGGACGATTTCGCCAAGGAAAACGGCGCGACGGCGATCGCCTGCGATCTGACGCAGGAAGACAGCGTGAACGCCTTGGTGGAGGATGCGCATGCGGCGATGGGCGGCATCGACATCGCGGTCAACGCCACCGGTTGGGGCCTGTTGACCCCGTTCCTCGACAACACGCGTGAGCAGCTGGAGCAGATGACGGCTCTGCAGCTGGTCGGACCGTTTCAGCTCTATCAGGCACTGCTGCGCAAGATGGCGCGTTCGCATGGGGGCCAGGGGGGATCGATCATCCAGATTTCCAGCGCGACGGCAAAGATCATGCTGTGGAACCACGCCGCCTATATGGGCACCAAGGCGGCGACCGATCACATCATCCGCTGCGTTGCGAACGAGTTCGGGCACGACGGCATTCGCGCCAATTCGATTTCGCCCGGCCTGACCGAAACGCCGATGACCGCGGAGGCGGGAGAAGTGCCCGGCCTGCTGGAAAGCTTCCTACCCGGCTATCCGCTGGGCCGATACGGCACCAGCGAGGATATCGCCGCCGCCGCCGTGTTCCTGGCCAGCGACGAATGTTTCATGACGGGCGAGAACCTGCAGGTGAACGGCGGGCTGTGCCTGCGCGGCAATCCCACGCCCGAGCAGATGGAGGCCTCGATCGCCGCCGCCGCCAAGGGGTAAGGGCGCTCAGGCGCTCGCTTTCTCCTGCTCGATCATGGCGGCGACTTCGGCGCGGAGGCGGTCCTTGCGGATCTTGCCCGATGCGGTGCGGGGGAAATCCTGAACGAAGACGAAGCGTTCGGGCGTTTTCTGCTTTGCCAGCCCGCTTTCCTGCACATGCCGGCACAGCGCGGCGGTGTCGGGCGCGTCCTCCTCGCTGATGACATAGGCGCACACGCCTTCACCCAGCCGTTCGTGCGGCATGGCGACCACGCTGGCGTCGCGGACTTGCGGATGGGTGCGCAGCACGTCCTCGATCTCGACCGCGCTGATGTTCTCGCCGCCGCGGATGATCAGGTCCTTCTTGCGGCCGGTGATGGTAATCGCGCCCTCGGGCGACAGCACGCCCAGGTCGCCGGTCCTGAAATAGCCCTCTGCATCGAAGGCGGCGCTGCTTTGCGCCTTGTCCGCATAGCCCAGCATCATCGACGGCCCGCGTGAGAGGATCTCTCCCTCCGTGCCAGGCGCGACCGGCTCGCCGGCGTCGTCGATCAACTTCACTTCGTAATCGACCACCTCGCCGTCGGTGCGCGCTGCCAGTTCCGGATCGTCGGGCCAGCCGAAACTGACCAACGGAACCTCGCTCGCGCCAAAGACGCGGAACGCCTGCAGATTGTCGAACGCCGAATTGGCCGAGGGGATGAGGTCGGGCGGCACCGCCGCGCCCCCGCAGGCGAACATGCGCATCGACGGCAGCCGCGTGCCCGCCTGCCGCGCGGCATTGGCCAGCTCGACAAGGAACGGGGTCGCCGCGACGGTGCCCGCCACCTCGTATTTCTCGATCAGGCGGACGGCCTCTTCGGCGTTCCAGCTTTCCATCAGCACGACGCGCGTGCCCATGATCAGCGGCGATTCCAGCCCGTTGGCATAGCCCGACACATGGGTGACGGGCGAGGGCATGATCAGCGTGTCGCCCTCGCCGATCCGCCAGTGTTCATAGCTTTTGCGCACGATATTCTCGAGCGTGTTGTGGCTGTGCAGAACGCCCTTGGGCCGCCCGGTGGTGCCAGAGGTATAGAGCACCAGCTTGACTTCGGTCGCATCGACTTCGGGCCGGTATGCGGGAAGGGTGCGGCCTTCCTGAACCAGCGCGGCAAAATCGTCCGGCCCGTCGCCGCGCACGGTGAAGACATGGGTCAGGTCGGGCAGGTCGCCGCGGATCCTGTCCGCCATTTCGGCAAAGTCATAGCGGCGGAACTGCGTGCAGGTGAACAGGCCGCGCGCACGGCAGTCGCCCAGCATCATCGTCACCTCGGCATCGCGGTAGATCGGCACGATGGGGGAGAGCACCAGTCCGGCGATGGCGCAGGCAAGGTCGATGATCGCCGCCTCGTGCCAATTGGGTGTCTGGAATGCGATCACGTCGCCCGCCGCAAAGCCGCGCGCGTGCAATGCATTGGCCAGTGCCTGCGCCTCCTCCAGCCATTCGCGGCGCGTCAGGTCGCGGCGGTCGTCGACCAGTGCGACGAAACCGGGATCTTCGTCCACCCGTTCCCGAGCGAGATCGGCGATGGTCTTCCCCCGCCACTGGTCTGCGAAATCCGCAAGATGGCGCGGCAATCGCTCCAGCCAGCGCCACGGCGCTTCCACTCGGTCCATGAATTTGCTCCTTTCCCTGCCTCGTTCTCGCGCGGATGGGCGGCGGCGGCCATTGGCGGAAATAATAGGGTCCCGGCAATAACAGGATCTCGGCCGCAAGGCGCCAGCGTGCGCTTTTACCTGAGGCACAACCTCTCATTCCCGTCAGGTTGTTTCTGCCGTCGATAAGGGGCAGTTTTCGTCCCAACCGGGAATCCCCAAGGTGCGGATTCCATGCAGAACACATCGGGAGAGAGCGATGGACCGCGCAGCACGCATCGGACATCTGGGCGAACTGGCCGAAACCATGATCGGCTATGTCGAGAACAAGACCACATTCCAGGGCAAGGACACCATGACCGTGCCCGCCGCATCCTATTGCGACGAAAAGGTGTACCGGCAGGAGATCGACCGGATCTTCAAGAAGCTGCCCTTGATGCTGGCCTTCACCGCCGAAATGCCCAACCCCGGCGATTACAAGGCGATGGACGCGGTCGGCATGCCGGTCCTGATTACCCGCGACAAGGACGGTACGGTGCGGGCGTTCCTGAACGTATGCTCGCATCGCGGCGCGCCGGTGGCGGAGGAAGGGCACGGCAATTGCTCGCGCTTCATCTGCAAGTATCACGCCTGGACCTATGGCCGCGACGGCCGGCTGATCGGCATCAACGACCAGAAGAGCTTTGGCGATGTCGACAAGTCCGCACGCGGGCTGAAGGAACTGCCGTGCGAAGAGCGGCATGGGCTGATCTTCGTGTCGCTCGACCAGAACGGATCGATCGATCTCGATGGCTATTTCCGCGGCTATCTCAATGATTTTGCGGATCTGGGCTTTGCCGACTGGCACTTCATCGGCAGCCGCGAAATCCATGGCGCGAACTGGAAGATCGCGTTCGACGGCTATCTCGAAGGCTATCACTTCCAGTCGCTGCATCCCGAGACGATCTTTCCGCGCACGCCGTCGAACACGATGCATTACGAGGGCTATGGCCCGTCGATGC
>NZ_JBRBUA010000053.1:0-11953 GCF_052826345.1 Brevirhabdus sp.
CGCTGGCGCGCGGTGCCGGGGCGGTTCAAGGATTACATCAGCCAGCCCAAGACCAACGGCTACCGAAGCCTGCATACCACCGTTTCGGGACGTGACGGAAAGCGCGTGGAGGTGCAGATCCGCACCCGCCAGATGCATGAGGTGGCGGAGGCCGGCGTGGCCGCGCACTGGTCCTATCGCGATGGCATCCGGGTGGAAAACCCCTTTGCCGTCGATCCCGCCAAGTGGATTTCCAGCCTGACCGAGCGGTTCGAGAGCGCCGAGGATCACGACGAGTTCCTCGAACACGTCAAGCTGGAGATGTACGCCGACCAGGTCTTCTGCTTCACGCCCAAGGGCGATGTGGTCAAGCTGCCGCGCGGGGCGACGCCGCTGGATTTCGCCTACGCCATCCACACACGGATCGGCGACAGCTGCGTCGGTGCCAAGGTGGACGGGCTGCGCGTGCCGCTGTGGACTCGGCTGAAAAACGGCCAGTCGATCACCATCATCACCGCCGAGGGACAGCGCCCTCAGGCGACATGGCTCGACATCGTCACCACCGGAAGGGCCAAGGCGGCGATCCGGCGGTCGCTGCGCGAGGAGGACCGCTCGCGCTTCATCAAGCTGGGGCGCGAGCTGGCCCGCGTCGCCTTTGAGCATCTGGGCAAGCGGGCCACCGACAAGGCGTTGAACACGGCGGCGCGCATCTACGGGCTGCCCGATGCGGAGGAGCTGCTGGCCCGGCTGGGCAGCGCCGAGGTTTCCGCGCGCGAGGTGGTTGAGCGGCTTTACCCCGAACTGGTCGCCCGCCCCACCGGAGAGGTCGAGCAATCGCGCGCGGTGCTGGGTCTGGCCGACAATCAGAGCCTTCAGCGCGCCCAGTGCTGTCAGCCGGTGCCGGGCGAGCGCATCGTCGGGATCACCTATCGCGGGCGCGGCGTCATCGTGCATTCGATCGACTGCGGCGCGCTGGAAGCCTTCGAAAGCAAGCCCGACCGCTGGATCGACCTGCATTGGCATTCGGGGCGGCACGCGCCGGTGCACAACGTCACCATCGAGGTCACCCTGGGCAACGACTGGGGGGCGCTCGGCCGGATCTGTACCCTCATCGGCGAGCAGAAGGCCAATATCTCGGATCTGCACTTTGTGGATCGAAAACCGGATTATTTCCGGCTACTTGTCGACGTGGAGGTCCGGGACGCCGAGCATCTGCACTCTGTCATGATGGCGGTGGAGGCGGATAACGAGGTGGCGTCGATCCAGCGCTACCGCGATCTCGACAGGAAACCTTAACCGGGCCGGAAAGGGACCAGTTACCGCGTGTTCAGACGCAAACACCCCCGTCCGTTTCTCAAGAAACTGGGCGACATGCTGTGGCCCCGTGGCGGCTGGGGGCGGGCGGCCTCCTACGTGGGGTATCGTCTGCGCAGGCTGCCCGACACGCCCGAAAAGATCTCGCGCGGCATTTTCATGGGGGTGTTTACCTCTTTCACGCCGTTCTACGGGCTGCATTTCCTGATCGCGGCCGGATTGGCCAAGATGACGCGCGGCAATATCCTGGCCGCCTTGCTGGGCACGTTCTTCGGCAATCCGCTGACCTATATCCCGATCGCCGTGGTCTCGATGAAGACCGGGCATTTCCTGCTCGGGTCCACCATGGACGAGCAGGTGAAATATTCCCTCTTCGAGACCTTCAAGGCGGCGGGCGAGGGGCTGCGCAACAACCTGCTTGCGCTTTTCACCCATCGTCCCGCCGACTGGAGCGGGCTGACGGCCTTTTATGACCAGGTGTTCCTGCCCTATCTGGTCGGCGGCATCGCGCCCGGCATCGTGTCGGGGCTGATCTGCTATTTCCTGAGCGTTTCCCTGATTTCGGCCTATCAGAAACGGCGCAGGGGCGCGCTGGCGGCAAAGCTTTCGGAGTTGCGCAAAAAAACCGGCAAACGGCCTGACGACGTCACCGAAAGCGATTAATGTCGGCGGCGGATCGGCACAGGGCCGAAGACGGAGGGGACGAGATGGCGCAATTGCACGACGGCGGGTTGCTGCGGTTGGGGGTCAACATCGATCACGTGGCGACGGTGCGCAACGCGCGGGGCGGGGCCTATCCCGACCCGGTGCGCGCGGCGTTGCTGGCGGAGGAGGCGGGCGCCGATGGCGTGACCGCGCATCTGCGCGAGGATCGCCGTCATATCGCCGACAGCGACATCGACCGGCTGATGGAACGGCTGAGGGTGCCGCTCAACCTGGAAATGGCCGCGACCGACGAAATGCAGCGCATCGCCTTGCGCCACCGCCCCCATGCCGTCTGCCTGGTGCCCGAAAAACGGGAGGAGCGCACGACCGAGGGCGGGCTGGACGTTCTGGCAGAGGAGGCGCGGCTGCGCGCCTTTATCGCGCCGCTGGCAGAGGCGGGCAGCCGGGTGTCGATCTTCATCGGTGCCGACCGCGCACAGATCGAGGCCGCGGCCCGGATCGGCGCCCCGGTGATCGAGCTTCACACCGGCGCCTTTTGCGATCTGAGCGCCGAGGGGCAGGGCGAGGCCGCCGCGGCGGAGCTTGCGCGTCTGCGCGAAATGGCGGCGCTGGGGGCCGAGCTGGGTCTGGAAGTGCACGCAGGCCACGGGCTGACCTATGACACCGTGGCCCCGATCGCCGCGCTGCCGCCTGTCAGAGAGCTCAACATCGGTCACTTTCTGATCGGAGAGGCCATTTTCACCGGCCTGGCCCCAGCCATCGCCCGGATGCGTGCCTTGATGGATGCCGCCCGCAGCGAAGGCGCCGCATGATCCGGCGGCCCCGCTCGGCCGCCGCGGCCCGGTCCGTAGCTGCCCGGCTCAGGTGCGTCCCAAGGGGGGCGGGCCATTTCGCGCTGACGCTCTGCGCGCTGGCTGTGACGGCGCACCCGGGGGGGGCCGCGCAGCTTGGCGATTGCGACAGCTACGCCGCGAATGCGCGTAATCTGATCTTTCCCGTCACCTCATCCACGCGCAGCTTTGCCGAAGGGGCAATCCGCGTGATCGCGCTGGACAATGCCGAACCCGTCTGTTGTTCCGTCTTCCTGATGGTCATCCACCCCGACCCGGATGAGCCGTTCGAGGCCTGCACCCTGGTATCGGACGGGGTCAACATCGGCTTCGGCGCCATCGACGTGCCGACGATCGAGGCGCGATATCTGCCCGAGACGGGTTTGCGGATGCGCGTGCCCGCCATGGCCTTCGTCGACGGCACCTATGTGCCGAAGCCCTTTGTGCTGGATGTAAATCAGGCACGCGGCACGGTGGTGGTGGCCGGGGAATGATTATCGGCATCGGCACCGATCTGGCCAATATCGACCGTATCGCGCGCACGCTCGACAGGTTCGGCGACCGTTTCCGCAACCGCGTCTTCACCCCCGGCGAGCAGCGCAAGGCGGAGCGCAGGCGCGATACCGTCGGTACCTACGCCAAGCGCTGGGCCGCGAAGGAGGCCTGTTCCAAGGCGCTGGGCACCGGATTGTGCATGGGCATCAGCTGGAAGGACATGGCCGTCAGCAACCTGCCGACCGGCCAGCCGGTGATGCAGGTGACGGGCTGGGCGCAGGAGCGGCTGAACGAGCTGACGCCCGAGGGGACGCAGGCCGTCATTCACGTCACCCTGACCGACGATCACCCCTGGGCGCAGGCCTTCGTGGTGATCGAGGCGCGCCCGGTGAACGGGAAGCCCGCGCCGCCCCTGCCGCCCCTCGGGTGATCCGGGGGACGGCGCGCGCGGCGCCGTGACGGCACGGCCTGCGCGCACGCGCCTGCTTGACTCCGCGGGGCGAGGCTTTCATGTAGCGACAGCAAAATCGGGGGCTGAATGAATGGCGGAGACGAAGAAGGACGACAACTGGTTCGTCGAAACATTCAAGACGGTGTTCTGGGCGCTGCTGATCGCGGGGATCTTCCGCACGCTCTTCTTTCAGCCGTTCTGGATCCCCTCGGGGTCGATGAAGGACACGCTCCTGATCGGTGATTTCCTGTTCGTCAACAAGATGGCCTATGGCTATTCGCGCTATTCCTGCCCGTTTTCCGCTTGTCCCTTTTCCGGGCGCATCCTGTCGTCAGAACCCGAGCGCGGCGATGTCATCGTGTTTCGCCATCCGGTCAACAATCAGGATTACATCAAGCGCCTGATCGGCCTGCCGGGCGACAAGGTGCAGTTCAAGAACGGGCAGCTGTTCCTGAACGGCGAGGCCGTGCCGCAGGAACCCGCGGGCCAGTTTATCGAGCCTTACGAAAAACAGGGGCCGATCGGCAATCTGCCGTCGTGCAAGGATGCGATCCCGGTGGGGATCGGGGCGGAATGCGTGAAGGATCGCTATATCGAGACGCTGCCCAACGGCGTCAAACATTCGATCCTGAACATCGTCGACGGGCGGTTCGGCGACAACACCCCGGTCTTTACCGTGCCCGAAGGCAATTATTTCTTCATCGGCGACAACCGTGACAATTCGCAGGACAGCCGGTTCTCGCAATCGGTGGGCGGCGTGGGGTTCGTGCCGCGTGAATATCTGATCGGCCGCGCGGACCGGGTGATCTTTTCTTCGGCGGGCCGCTCGATGTTGTTTTTCTGGACCTGGCGTCCCGATCGGTTCTTCAAGGCGATCCAGTGAAGCTTTCGGGCGATCTCTCGGATTTTTGCCACCGCATCGGCTATCGGTTCAACAAGCCGGACTTGTTGATCCAGTCGGTCACGCATGCGTCGATCGCCACGCCCAACCGCAGCCACAACCAGCGCCTGGAGTTTCTGGGCGACCGGGTGCTGGGGCTGGTGATGGCGGAGGCGCTGCTGGATGCCGATGGCGGCGCCAGCGAAGGGCAGCTTGCGCCGCGGTTCAACGCGCTGGTGCGCAAGGAAACCTGTGCCGAGGTGGCGCGCAAGGTCGATTTGGGCGCCGTGCTGAAGCTCGGCCGGTCGGAGATGCTGTCGGGTGGGCGCCGCAAGGAGGCGTTGCTGGGTGATGCGATGGAAGCCGTGATCGCGGCGGTCTACCGCGACGGCGGTTTCGATGCCGCGCGCGCGATGATCCTGCGGCTCTGGGCGGATCGGCTCGACAAGGTGGAGGACGATGCGCGCGATCCCAAGACCGCGTCGCAGGAATGGGCGCAGGCGCGCAAGCAGGCGCCGCCCGTCTACCGCGAGGTGGATCGCGAGGGGCCCGATCACGCGCCCGTCTTCACCATCGAGGCCCGGCTGCAGGATGGCCAGACCAGCAAGTCGCAGGCCAGCTCCAAGCGGCAGGCGGAAATGGCGGCGGCCAAGGCCCTGCTGCAACAGGTGGAAAACGAAGATGAGTGACACGCGCGCAGGTTTTGTCGCCCTCATAGGAGAGCCCAACGCGGGCAAGTCCACGCTGTTGAACCGGATGGTGGGCGCCAAGATCTCCATCGTGACGCATAAGGTGCAGACCACACGCACGCGCATCCGCGGCGTGGTGATGGAAGGCGCGGCGCAGATCGTCTTTGTCGACACGCCGGGGCTGTTCCGCCCGCGCCGGAGGCTCGACCGCGCGATGGTGGCGGCGGCCTGGTCGGGCGCCTCCGACGCCGATATCGTCGTGCTGTTGATCGAGGCGCACAGAGGCATGAGCGAGGGGGTGCAGACCATCCTGGCCGCGCTGAAGGAGCGCGGCGGGCACCGGCCCGTGGCGCTGGCCATCAACAAGATCGACCGGGTCGAGGCCAGGGAGCTTCTGGCGCTGACCGAAGAGATGAACGCGGCCTATCCCTTCGTGAAGACCTTCATGATCTCGGCGGAAAAGGGCTATGGCGTGGATGATCTGCGCGGCTGGCTGGCGGAGGAACTGCCGCAGGGCGAATGGTTCTATCCCGAAGATCAGATCGCCGACGTGCCGATGCGCAGCATCGCCGCGGAGATCACCCGCGAAAAGCTGACGCTGCGCCTGCATCAGGAGCTGCCCTATCAGCTGACGGTCGAAACCGAGAAGTGGGAGGATCGCCCCGACGGCACCACGCGCATCGATCAGGTGATCTATGTCGCACGCGACGGGCACAAGGGCATCATCCTGGGTCGCAAGGGCGAGACGATCAAGGCCGTCAGCCAGTCCGCCCGCGCCGAGATCGGGGAGTTTCTGGAACGCACGGTGCATCTTTTCCTTCAGGTCAAGGTCCGGCCCAACTGGCTGGAAGAGCGCGCGCGCTATTCCGAGATGGGGCTGGATTACCGCGATGGCGACCAGACGTAACCTGCGCCAGGTGGCGGGGGGCGGAGCCTCCGGCGGGAATATTTCCGCGACAATGAGCCGGGGCGCGGGATGGACCGCCTGACAGCGCGCTTCTGGGTGGACGCCTATCTGAAGCGGCTTCGGCTGATCGATGTTCCGGCCTTCGTGGTGGCGCGCGGCGATGCCACCTCCGGGGCGGTCATCGTCAAGATGAATACGCTGGACGGGCAGGCCCGCGCGTTCCAGCGGGCGTTCGATCCGATGAGCGGCGCGCGTCGCTGGGTGATCCTGGCCGAGGGTGCGGACGCAGAGGTCGAGCAGGCGCTCGACCGGCAGCGCGCGTTCGATCCCGATCTGTGGATCATCGAGGTGGAGGACCGGCAGGGCCGCCATCTGCTGGACGAGCCCGGCCTGGCGGAGTAGCGTTTCGCGATGGAATGGCGCGATCAGGGCGCGGTGTTGAGCGTGCGGCGCCACGGTGAAAACGCCGCCATCATCGAGGTGCTGACCCGGGATCACGGGCGGCACGCGGGGGTGGTGCGTGGTGGCGCAGGGCGCCGCCTGGCGCCGGTGCTGCAACCCGGGGCGCAGCTCGACCTGCGGTGGCACGCACGGCTGGAAGACCATCTGGGCGCCTTCGTGGTGGAGCCCGTGCAATCGCGGTCGGCGCTGCTGGCGGACCGGCTTGCGCTGGCGGGGCTGAACGCGGTCTGTTCGCTGGTCGTTTTCGCCCTGCCGGAGCGGGAGCCGCACCCGCGGCTTTATACGTTGAGCATCGCGTTGCTGGACGCGTTGGAGCAGACCCCCGGCTGGCCGCTTGATTACCTGCATTGGGAGGTTTTGCTGCTGGAAGAGCTGGGGTTCGGGCTGGATCTGTCGCGCTGTGCCGTGACGGGCGGCGCGTCGGATCTCCTCTATGTTTCGCCGCGCAGCGGGCGCGCGGTCAGTGCCGGGGCCGCGGGCCCGTGGCGTGAGCAGCTGCTGCCCAACCCGGCGTGCCTGTCGGGGGCCGGGGCCGCGGGGGTGAGCGATCTACTGGCGGGGCTGCGGACCACGGGGCATTTTCTGGCGCATCGGCTGGCGCCTTCGCTGGGCGATCGCCCGCTTCCGCCCGCGCGCCAGCGCCTGCTGGATCAGCTGGCGCGTTTGAGCGGGCGCTAGAAGATCCGGCGGGTGCATCTACACCTGATGATGCGTGACCATGTAATCGGCCGATGCCATCACCGCCTCCTCGGCCGGAATGAAGCTCATGTCGAGTTCGCGCTGTGCGCGCAGGTTCGAGATCTCCTTGCGCTGGCCCAGCATCGGCACGATGCCGCGCAGCGTCTTGTCGAAGCGTCCCAGAATGCGGATCAGCAGGTCGGGCGCGCGGCGCCGGGCGATGTCGCGGTCGGGGTATTTGCGCCGCAGCATCTGCGCGATGTCGGCAAGCCACAGAAAGCCCGAGCTTGCCAGTATGCGCCTGCCCGCGGTTTCCGGACGCGACAGCGCGCGGACATGCATCTCGGCCACATCGCGCACGTCGACGACGGCGAAGCCGAAATTCGGGATCATCGGATCCCGCCCGCGCAACAGGCGTTCCACGACCTTGATGGAGCTGCCGTAATTCTCGTCCAGCGGAGGCCCCAGCACCAGTGCGGGATTGATGGTCGTGAGTTTCATCCCGGGTGCCTCATTGCGCTGGAAGTCCCAGGCCGCGCGCTCGGCCGCGGTCTTGGAGCGGACATAGGCGGTCGCGGCGGGGCTGGCGGGATCGGTCCAGTCCTCCTCGTCGTAGACGGATTTGCCCTCCGGCAGATCGCCGTAGGCAACGGCCGCCACCGAGGAGGTCAGCACCACCCGCGCGATCCCGTTGTCGTGCGCGTGGCGCAGCGCGCGCAGCGTCCCCTCGACGGCGGGGGCGATCAGGGCCTGCTCATCCTCGGGCTCGTCCAGCGGAAAGGGAGAAGCGCTGTGGATCAGCATATCGACCCCCCCGAATGCCTCCGCCCAGCCTTCGTCGCTGGTCAGATCCAGCACCACGAACCGCAAGCGGTCGGAGAGGGTGTCGGGATCCTTCACATGCGGGCGGACTGCATGAAGCACCTCTTCGCCGCGATCCGGCCTGCGCAGGGTCCCGACCACATGGTAGCCCGCGTCGAGCAGGCGGATCACGATATGCTTGGCGATAAAGCCGGTCGCCCCGGTCAAAAGCACCGTCGAAGAAGCTGTCATCCATGTCCCCTGTCTGCGCCCCGCCTGCCCGTCATCATCTGCCGTCGTCATCCGCCGTCATCGCAGGGCCGACCGACAGCTTAGCCTGACGGGGCCGCGCATCAAGGGCGTGCGGGGATCAGCGACGCCGGGTCATGCGAGCAGCCGCCGGGCGATGACCTGGGCCTGGATTTCCGCGGCCCCCTCGAAGATGTTGAGGATGCGGGCATCGCACAGGACGCGGCTGATCCTGTATTCCAGCGCAAAGCCGTTGCCGCCGTGGATCTGCAGCGCGTTGTCCGCCGCCGCCCAGGCCACGCGGGCGCCCAGCAGCTTGGCCATGCCCGCCTCGAGATCGCAGCGCCGGTCCTGATCCTTTTCACGGGCGCTGTAATAGGTCAGTTGGCGGGTCACCATGATCTCGACCGCCATCATCGCCAGCTTGTCTGCCACGCGCGGAAAGTCGATCAGGGGTTTGCCGAATTGCTTGCGCTCCTGTGCGTATTGCATGCCGAGGTCCAGCGCCGATTGCGCCACCCCGATGGCACGTGCGGCGGTCTGGATGCGGGCGGATTCGAACGTCTGCATCAATTGCTTGAAGCCGCGCCCCTCCTCGCCGCCCAGCAGGTTGGCGCCGTCGACGTGAAAGCCGTCGAAGGCCAGTTCGTATTCCTTCATGCCGCGGTAGCCCAGCACCTCGATTTCGCCGCCGGTCATGCCGGGGGTGGGGAAGGGGGTCTCGTCGCTGCCGGGCGTCTTTTCGGCGAGGAACATCGAAAGGCCGCGGTGATCGGTGCTGTCGGGATCGGTGCGCGCCAGCAGTGTCATCACATGGGTGCGCGCGGCGTGGGTGATCCAGGTCTTGTTGCCGGTGACCTCGTAATCGTCGCCGCGCTTGAGCGCGCGGGTGCGCAGCGCGCCCAGGTCGGACCCGGTGTTGGGTTCGGTGAAGACGGCCGTGGGCAGGATTTCTCCCGACGCGATCCGGGGCAGCCAGTGCGATTTCTGATCGTCCGTGCCGCCGCACAGGATCAGCTCCGCCGCGATTTCGGACCGGGTGCCCAGCGATCCCACCCCGATGTAGCCGCGCGACAGTTCCTCCGACACGACAACCATCGCCGCTTTCGACAGGCCCAGCCCGCCGAGGTTTTCCGGGATCGTCAGGCCGAAGACCCCCATTTCCGCAAGCGCGTCGATGAGTTCCATCGGGATCAGCTCGTCGTTCAGGTGCCACTCATGCGCATGGGGTTCGACCTGTTCGACGGCGAAGCGGCGGAACTGCGCGCGGATCATCTCGAGCTCTTCATCCAGCCCGCTGGCGCCGAGGGTGGGGTGGGCCGCCTGCTCCTGCATCAGTTGCACCAGCCGACGCCGTGCGGCGGCGCTGTTGGCGTGCCGCATCAGGGTCGCGATCGCGGAGCTTGCAGGCATCTCCTGCCCCAGTTCGGGCAGGCGCAGCATTTCCGTCTGGCTCATCGGGATGCCGCCCGCGATCTGGTTGAGGTATTCGCCAAAGGCGATCTGGTGGATCAGCTGTTCGATCTCGCCAAAGCGCGCGTCGCCGGTCAGGGCTTGCGCCCAGTGCTGCATCTGCGTCAGCGCCTGGGAATAGGTGGCCAGCCAGGCCAGCCCGTGGGCCCGGTGCTGTTCGAGTTCCATCCTCGCGGCGGACAGCCCTCCGCCGTCCGCGGCATCGTCGCTCAGCTCGGCGCGCAGTGCGGCGGTGGCGGTGCGAAGCGTGTCGGCCACGCGCTCGGCGGCCTCGCCCGTCAGATCAAGAAGACCGTCGATCACAGCAACGTCGTTCCGGGAAAGGGTCATGTCCTGGCCATCATGCGGCATCCTCGGTCTCCTGTCTCGTCTGGCTTCATGCTGCATAGCGGCTTTGCACGCGCAGCGCAATATAACATCCGTCAATTGACTTCTTTTGAACTTTTATGTCCCCAACTATGCCCTGTCGCCGCGGCTTCCCTCCGGGCGCTTTATCTGTCAAGCAGCGACCAACTTGGTGCCAAGGCAGGTCGACAGCGTGATCCTGGGCTTAGATCCCCTCTATTTCTGGCTGACCGTGGCCGTGGCGATCGTCGCGGGCTTCGTCAAGGGGGCGGTCGGCTTCGCGATGCCCACCATCATGATCTCGGTCACCGCATCCTATCTTTCGGCGGAACTGGCGCTGGCGACGCTGCTGGTGCCGACGGTGCTGACCAACCTTTGGCAGGCGCTGCGCGGCGGGTGGGCCGAGGCCTGGGACGGGCTGGTGAAATACCGCGTCTTCCTCGCGATCATGCTGGTGAGCATCGCGCTCAGCGCGCAGCTGGTCACCTCGCTGCCGCAGGCCACGCTGTTCCTGACGCTGGGCATCGTCATCTCTCTGCTCGCGGCGATCCAGCTGGTCGGCCGGATGCCCGCGATCCGTCCGCGGCACCGCCAACGGGCGGAGGCCGCGATCGCGGCTTTTGCGGGGTTCGTGGGCGGCCTCTCGGGGTCATGGGGGCCGCCGACGGTGATCTACCTGACCGCGATGGAGACGCCGAAGTCCGAGCAACTGCGCATCCAGGGGGTGATTTTCGGGATCGGGGGCGTCGTGCTGCTGCTGGCGCATATCCGCTCGGGCGTGCTGACGATGCAGACCCTGCCGCTGTCGGTCACGATGGTGCTGCCCGCCCTTCTGGGGCTCATGGCCGGGTTCGCGGCCCACGACCGCATGGACCAGTCGCGGTTTCGCCGCTTCACCCTCGTGGTTCTGGTGCTGGCCGGGGCGAATCTGATCCGGCGCGGGCTGTTCGGCTGATCTTCTGGTTGAAAATATCCCCGCCGGAGGCATCCGCCGCCCTGTGCGGGCGGCGAAGCTGGGCGAGGCCTGTCGGCCGGACGCGGGGTCAGCCGATGGCGACCGCGCGAACCTCCTCGTCGATGTGGGCGTCGTACTGGGCGAAGTTGTCGGCGAACATCTTGACCAGCTTTTGCGCCTGCGCGTCATAGGCCTGCGGGTCTTCCCAGGTGCGGCGCGGGTCGAGCAGGATGTCCGCCACGCCGGAAACCGAAACCGGCACCTCGAAGCCGAAGTTGGGGTCCTTGCGGAACTCTCCCCTGGCCAGCGACCCATCCAGGGCCGCCGACAGCAGCGCGCGCGTGGCCTTGATCGGCATCCGGCTGCCTTCGCCATAGGCGCCGCCGGTCCAGCCGGTGTTGACCAGCCAGCAGGTTGCGCCGTGGCTCGCGATCTTGTCGCGCAGCAGGTTGCCGTAAACCTCGGGCCGCCTCGGCATGAACGGTGCGCCGAAGCAGGTTGAAAATGTCGGGATCGGCTCGGTCACGCCGATCTCGGGGCCCGGCGTCTTCGAGGTGAAGCCGGACAGGAAGCGGTACATCGCCTGCGCGGGCGTCAGCCGTGCGATCGGGGGCAGCACGCCGAAGGCATCGCAGGTCAGCATGATGATGTTCTTGGGATGACCGCCCAACCCCGTGGAGGATGCGTTCGAGATATAGTGCAGCGGATAGGCGCAGCGCATGTTCGCCGTCAGGCTGTCATCGTCGAAGTCCAGTTCGAGCGTGACGGGGTCGTAGACC
>NZ_JBRBUA010000054.1:0-51953 GCF_052826345.1 Brevirhabdus sp.
ATGTCCCGAGTTAAAGGTGGCACGACCACTCACGCCCGTCACAAGAAGGTCATCAAGGCAGCGAAAGGCTATTACGGCCGCCGCTCCAACGCGTTCCGCACCGCAACGCAGGCCGTCGACAAGGCCAACCAATACGCCACGCGCGACCGCAAGAACCGCAAGCGGAACTTCCGCGCGCTGTGGATTCAGCGGATCAACGCCGCCGTGCGCAGCCACGACGAGGCGCTGACCTATTCGCGCTTCATCAACGGTCTGTCGCTGGCCGGTGTCGAGGTGGACCGCAAGGTTCTGGCCGATCTGGCCGTGCACGAGCCCGCCGCCTTCGGCGCGATCGTGGAAAAGGCCAAGGCCGCGCTGGCCTGAGGCCGGTCCGAAACCCGTCATGAAAGCCCCGCCGGATCGCTCCGGCGGGGCTTTTTCCTGTTGAGTGGCATGGGTGCGGACATGACGGCCGACACGCCCCGCCCTTGCATTCGGGGGGCTGTGTGGTAGCAGAACGCCCAACCACTCGGAAGGGCCTCAGATGGACGATCTGCGCGACAAATACCTGCAAGCCATCGCCGCGGCGGACGACGAAGCCACGCTGGAGTCGCTGCGGCTGGAAGCTGTCGGCAAAAAAGGCGAAGTGAGCCTGAAGATGCGTGAACTGGGCAAGATGAGCCCCGAGCAGCGCCAGCAGGTCGGCCCGCAGCTGAACGCCCTGAAGGAGGAAATCAACTCCGCCCTCGCCGCCAAGAAGGCCGCGTTGGCCGATGCCGCGCTGGACGAGCGGCTGCGCGGCGAGTGGCTTGATGTGACCTTGCCGGGCCGTCCCCGTGCGCAGGGCACGATCCATCCCGTCAGCCAGGTGATGGAGGAAGTCACCGCGATCTTTTCCGACATGGGCTTTGCCGTGGCCGAGGGGCCGCAGGTGGAATCCGACTGGTACAATTTCGACGCGCTCAACATCCCCTCGCATCACCCCGCGCGGGGCGAGATGGACACCTTCTACATGCACCGCGCGCCGGACGACGAGCGCCCCCCGCATGTGCTGCGCACCCACACCAGCCCGGTGCAGATCCGCAGCATGGAGGCGCAGGGCGCGCCCATCCGCATCATCTGTCCCGGCCGGGTCTATCGCGCGGACTACGACCAGACGCATACGCCGATGTTCCATCAGATCGAGGGTCTGGCGCTGGATCGCGACATCTCGATGGCCAATCTGAAATGGGTGCTGGAGGAGTTCTTCACCGCCTATTTCGGCACCAAGGTGAAGACCCGCTTCCGCGCCTCGCATTTCCCGTTCACCGAACCTTCGGCAGAGGTCGATATCCAGTGTTCCTGGGTCGACGGCCAGCTGCGCATCGGCGAGGGCGACGACTGGATGGAGGTTCTGGGCAGCGGCATGGTGCATCCCAAGGTGCTGCGCGCAGGCGGGATCGATCCCGATAAATGGCAGGGGTTCGCCTTTGGCATGGGTATCGACCGGATCGCGATGCTGAAATACGGCATCCCGGATCTGCGCGCATTTTTCGATTCGGATCTGCGCTGGCTGCGGCACTACGGCTTTTTCGCGCTGGACCGGCCGACCCTGCATGGCGGACTGAACCGATGAAGCCGCTGTTTCACCACGAAAACCGCCAGAAATCGGAACGCAGCCGCCGCGTTTATGCGCGCTATGAGCTGGCCCATACGGCGGCGGATTTCATCGCCGCGATCAGCTTTCTGATCGGGTCGGTGATGTTTTTCTTTGAAAGCATGCAGACCCCGGCGATCTGGCTGTTCGTCATCGGGTCTGTGTTTTTCCTGATCAAGCCGTCGCTGCGTCTGGCGCGGGAGCTGACGCTGTACCGGATGGGCGAGATAAACAAGCTGGCGGACCGCGAAGAACAGGAAGATTGAGCCCCGGCGGCCAAGGCTGCCGCCGCGTCCCCGTCACGAAATAGGTCGGGAAATAGGCCGGGGCAGCTTGCGCGACCCCGGCCCGGCTGCTTGCAAAGACTTTGGTGCTAAAAAAGCTTTTTCCGTCGGCCGTCGAACAGATTTGCCGGGGACAGAATGCACAACACGCGGTTGATCTCCACGATCGGGGTCACCCCGCGGCAGGTCAGCGATGCACCCGCGCGTTGCGTATTGGCCGAAATCAGTGACAACGCGATGACGATCGCCAGCATGAACAATGCGGGACGTGTCAGAGATATAGAATACCTGAAAAATGCGGCAAACATGGGTCTGGTTTCCAATTGGTCCTATCAGAATCAGCCCCCACAGCCGATGTGTCCACAATCGCGCGAGACTGTGGCCAAAATAGGGCAAAAAAGGCAAATAAGGCGAAACAATGGCGCAAAGGCGGGCTGTGCTGTTTCCGGCGCCGCATTGTGGCGCAATCAGGGCGCATTGCGGGCGCTCTTTCCCCGGCGTGCGGATTCGACTAAGACGGCGCGAAACCGCACCCCGGAAACTCCACCTCGAGACCCGCACGACGGCTACGCGACAAGGTAAAGGCACCCCATGAAGTTCACGCTTTCCTGGCTGAAGGATCATCTGGAAACCGAAGCCCCGCTGGAGGATATCCTCTATGCCCTGACCGATCTGGGCCTCGAGGTGGAGGGTGTCGAAGATCCCGCCGACACGCTGGGCCCCTTTCGGATCTGCCGTGTGGCGGAGGCCGGACCGCACCCCGACGCCGACCGGCTGCGCCTGTGCCGGGTCGACACCTGGCCCGAAGGCCCGGATGGCCCCGTCGAGCAGGTTCAGGTGGTCTGCGGCGCACCAAACGCGCGGACCGGGCTTGTGGGGGTCTTTGCCCCCGTGGGCACGCATGTGCCGGGAACCGGCGTCGATCTCAAACCCGGCGTGATCCGGGGTGTGGAATCGAACGGAATGCTGTGTTCGGAACGCGAACTGATGCTGTCGGACGATCACGACGGCATCATCGACCTGCCGCAGGATGCGCCGCTGGGCTCGCGGTTCATCGACTACCGCGACATGAACGACCCGGTGATCGAGATCGCGATCACCCCCAACCGCCCCGACGCGCTGGGGGTGCATGGCATCGCGCGCGATCTGGCCGCCCGCGGTCTGGGTCGGCTGATCGACCGGCAGATCCCCGCCGTCGAAGGGGGTTTTCCGTCGCCCATCAATGTCAGCATCGACGACGATGTGCGGCAGGCCGGCGATTGCCCGGTGTTCTGCGGCCGCCTGATCAAGGGCGTGCGCAACGGACCTAGCCCCGAATGGCTGCAAAAACGGCTGAAGGCGATCGGGCTGCGGCCGATTTCCGCGCTGGTGGATATCACCAATTTCTTCACCTTCGATGCCAACCGGCCGCTGCATGTGTTCGACGCCCGGAAGGTCAAAGGCGATTTGCGCGTGCATTACGCGCAAGGCGGCGAGGTGCTGACCGCGCTGGACGACAAGGAGTACACGCTGGTGCCGGGAATGATGGCGATTTCCGACGAGCAGGGGGTCGAAAGCCTGGCCGGGATCATGGGCGGTGCCGCGACCGGCGTGTCGGAGCAGACCGTCGATGTCTTCGTCGAATCCGCCTATTGGAACCCCGTCGCCATCGCCCATGCGGGACGGGCGCTGAAAATCAACTCCGACGCGCGCTACAGGTTCGAGCGGGGGGTCGACCCGGCTTTCACCCCCGACGGGCTGGACCTGGCGACCGCGATGATCCTGGATCTGTGCGGTGGTGCGCCCTCCGAAGTGGTGACTGCCGGATCGGTGCCCGACGCCGCGCGCGCCTATCGCCTCGATGCGCGGAGGGTGGTGTCGCTGGTCGGCATGGACATTCCCGCCGACACCCAGCGGCAGACATTGACCGATCTGGGCTTCGTGCTGGACGGCGACATGGCGACGGTGCCCAGCTGGCGCCCCGACGTCACCGGAGAGGCCGATCTGGTGGAGGAGGTGGCGCGCGTCGCCTCGCTGACGCGGCTTGAGGGCAAGCCGATGCGCCGCGCCGCCGAGGGCGTTCCGCAACCGATCCTGACTCCGGCCCAGAGGCGCGAAATCGCGGCGCGGCGCATGTGCGCGGCGCTGGGCTATAACGAATGCGTCACCTACAGCTTCATCGACCGTCAGGCGGCGGAACTGTTCGGCGGCGGCGATGATGGAACTCGCCTGGAAAATCCCATTTCCGCAGAGATGAGCCACCTGCGCCCGTCGCTGCTGCCCGGTCTGCTGCGCGCGGCGGCGCGCAACCAGGCGCGCGGCTTTGCCGATCTGGCGCTGTTCGAGGTCGGCCCCGTCTTTTCGGGCGGCGAGCCGGGCGAGCAGCGGCTTCAGGTGGCGGGCATCCTGCTGGGCGACCGCGTTCCGCGCGGCGTGCACGGCGGTCGCCGCCCGGTCGATCTTTTCGACGCGCGCGCCGATCTGGACGCTGTGTTGGATGCGCTGGGCGCGCCCGCGAAAACGCAGGTGCTGCGCGAAGGGGCCCAATGGTGGCACCCCGGACGGCACGGGCGCCTGTGTCTCGGCCCGAAAAAGACGCTGGCAACATTCGGCGAATTGCACCCCCGCGTGCTGCGCGATCTCGACGTGAAAGGGCCGGTCGTGGCCTTCACGCTCACGCCGGGGGAAATTCCCCTTCCGCGCGCGAAAGGCACCGCGCGCCCCGCGCTCGACATGCAGCAGTTGCAGGCGGTGGAGCGTGATTTCGCCTTTGTCGTCGACGAGGGGGTCGAGGCCGCGGCGCTGGTCAATGCCGCCGCAGGCGCCGACAAGGCCCTGATCGAGACCGTGCGCGTGTTCGACGAATTCACCGGCGCGCGTGCCGCCGAGCAGATGGGCGCGGGCAAGAAATCGCTGGCGCTGAGCGTACGGCTGCAACCGCGCGACCGGACCCTGAAGGAAAGCGATATCGAGGCCGTTTCCGCGAAGATCGTGGAAAAGGTGACGGCAGCGACCGGCGGCGTTCTGCGCGGCTGACGTGCGGCCGCCTCCGGCGGGGATATTTTTGCGACAATGAGGAGTGGCGCGATGACTTTGAAGGTTTACCTGTCGGGCGAGATTCATACCGACTGGCGCGAGCAGATCACCGAAGGGGCCGAGGGGCTCGATGTGGTTTTCGACGCGCCCGTCACCGATCACGCGGCGTCCGATGATTGCGGCGTGGCGATCATGGGCGCGGAGACATCCAAGTTCTGGCACGATCGCAAGGGGGCGCAGCTTAACGCGATCCGCACCCGCCGCGGCATCGAAGGCGCGGATATCGTCGTCGTCCGCTTCGGCGAGAAATACAAGCAGTGGAATGCGGCCTTCGACGCGGGCTATGCGGCGGCGCTGGGCAAATCGCTGATCGTGATGCACGGGTCCGATCACCAGCACGCGCTGAAGGAGGTCGACGCGGCCGCGCTGGCGGTCGTCGACGCGCCCGCGCAGGTGGTGCAGATCCTGCGCTACGTGCTGGACGGAAGGCTGCCCGGCTGACCGGCTGCCGGGGTCCGCTGCCGCTGGACCTGCGCCGCGTTCGGTGTAGGTTCAACCCCAGCCGCGCTATCCGATAGGACCCCCTGGATGATCGACACGCTGTCAACGCGCCTTTTCAAGCTCGCGACCGCCCTGAAGCTGGACAAGCCGGTCGCGATCTTCTTCACCCTTCCGGCCGTGATCGCGACCGGGATACTCGGGCTGGGGTTCGGCCTGGTGTTCGTCGACGCCTGGCTTGAGACCATCGATCTGAACCAGTTCTTCTGGGTGCCGCCCTACGATGCGGCCTCGACCTTTTTGGCGGCTGTCGCGGGCGGGGCGATCACCGCGCTGTCGCTGGCCTATTCGCTGACGCTGGTGGTGTTCACGCTGGCAGCGGGCACGATCGGGCCGCGGCTGTTGCAGCGCTTCACCTCCGAGGCGACGATCCAGATCACGGCGGGCGTGTTCGGCGGCACGTTCCTGTTCGCTTTGAACGGGATCTTCTTCACCCGGCCCGATTTCGTTCCCGCCGTGACGCTGGCGGTCACGGCGTTGCTGGCGGCTGTATGCGTGGCGCAGCTGATCTATTTCGTGCGCCACGTGGCGAGCAACGTCACCATTGACGAGGAAATAGGCAAGATCGGTCAGGCGCTGACGGAGGAGGTCGATCAGCTGATGGACGGCACCAGCGAAAGCATGGCGCGCAAATTCGACGGTGCGGCGATGCAGACGCTGAAGTCGGTGACCAGTGGCTATCTCGGGCGTATCGATACCGACAGCTTGGCGGATTTCGCCTGCGAAAGGGATCTGCGCCTGCGGTTCCGGGTGTCGATCGGCCAGTTCGTGCTGCGCGACGCGCCGCTGATCGACGTGCTGGGCGAGGCGCCGCTGGACGAGGATGGCGTTCAGACGCTGCGCCGGGCATTTTCGGTGAATCTCGCCCGGTCGCAGGCGCAGACCGTCGATTTTTCCTTGCGGTTGCTGGTGGAGATCGCCTTGCGCGCCCTTTCGCCCGGGATCAACGACACCTTCACCGCGATCACCTGTCTGGACCGGATGACCAGCGGGTTGCGCAGGCCGGTGGCGGAGAATCTGGACGCGCGGTTCTATCACGACGCGCAGGGCACGCCGCGCGTCTACCTGCCGGGCCTGTCGGTCGCCGATCTGATCGAGACGGTTTTCGGACCGATCCGCAACACGCTCGGCTCGAACTTTCTGATGGCGACCTCGGTGGCGCGCTCGTTGCGCCGGCTGGATGAGCTGGCGCATGAAAAGGTGCGCAGCTTGCTCAAGCAGGAGGCGGATTTGCTGATGCGGCAGGTGAACCAGGGCAGTTTCCTGCGCACCGAGATAGAGGAGGTGCGCAGCCTGCTCGGCGGGCTCTATCCGGCGGATGAGCCCGCGCCGGAGGCCGAACAGCTGGACACCGCGCTGGCGCGGCGGATCAAGTCCTGAGGCCCGGTGGCGGCTATTCGACCTCCAGCATGATCTTTCCGATATGGGCGGAGCTTTCCATGCGCGCGTGCGCGGCGCTGGCGTCTTTCAGCGCGAAACAGCTGTCCATCACCGGGCCGAGGCGTTTTTCGGCCAGCAGCGGCCAGACCTTTTCATGCAGCTCGCGCGCGATCCCCGCCTTGGCGGCATCCGATTGGGGGCGCAGGGTCGATCCGGTGATCGTCAGGCGGCGCATCATCACCTGTGCGAAATTCAGCTCCGCCTTGGGGCCGGAAAGAAAGGCGATCTGCACCAGCCGCCCGTCGTCGGCCAGCGCCCGCACGTTGCGCGGGATATAGTCGCCGCCGACCATGTCCAGGATCAGATTCGCGCCGCCCTCGGCCTTGACGATCTCGACAAAATCCTCGCTCTTGTAGTTGATCGCGCGTTCGGCGCCCAGATCCAGACAGGCGCGCAGCTTGTCCTGGGTGCCCGCGGTGGCGAAGACGCGCGCGCCGAAGGTCGTGGCAAGCTGGATCGCCGTGGTGCCGATGCCCGAGGAGCCGCCGTGCACCAGAAACCGTTCGCCCGCCTGAAGATTGCCGCGCATGAACACGTTGCTCCAGACGGTGAAATAGGTCTCCGGCAGGGCGGCGGCCTGTTTGAGATCCATGCCTTCGGGCACGGGCAGGACGTGCGCGGCGGGGGTCGCCACATATTGCGCATAGCCGCCACCGGGTAGCAGCGCGCAGACGCGGTCGCCCACCTGCCATTCGGACACGCCCTCGCCGATGGCATGGACGGTTCCCGCGGCCTCCAGCCCCGGCAGGTCGCTGGCGCCCGGTGGCGGAGCGTAGGCGCCCGCGCGTTGCAGCGCGTCCGGGCGGTTCACGCCGGCATAGGCGATCTTGACCACGATCTGGCCGGGGCCCGCCTCGGGCATCGGGCGTTCGGTGATGCGTAGAACCTCGGGCCCCCCGGGTTCGGTGATTTCGACTGCTTTCATCATGAAGTCATTGGGCCTTTGTGTTGGTGTCCGGTCCTGCGGTGCCTGGGGTCATCGCGCCGGGCATCTCGTGAAACCGATCGCGCGATGGCGCGCGGACCCGGCCCAGCAGCCATTGCGGCACCGCCAGCAGCGGCCGCAGCGCCGCGTTGTCGCCGATCATCGCCTTGGTCTTCTCGACTTGCATCGCGTTGTCGATGCGCCGGTCGAGAAAATCCCAGGTGTCGTGGTAATCGGCACTGTCATCGCCCAGCCAGAACAGCAGTGTCGCGGCATAGATCGCCGACAGGCTGACGCGCTTGGTGTACCAATTGTAATCCTGCGAGCTGTCTCCCAACGCGATCCAGATGGCGTCCACCGTGGACCACAACGCCCGCGCACCGTCGGCGGAATGATGCGGCAGCGCGAAGAGGGTGGCGCCCCGGCGAACCGCTTCCTTGTGCGGCGCAACGAGTTCGAGCCGCAGGCGGATGGCGTGGGCGATGCGGTCGCGAAACCGCATCGTGCTCAGATCCTCGGTGGCCAGCCTGGCCACCATCTGCGCGTCGCCCCGGCGATGAAAGGCCAGCGCCAGGTCCAGCGCGCGGCGCGGCAGCATCGCACGGGCGAGATCGGCATCCACCCCCGCGTCGCGCAGCGCGGCGCGCCATGTCGTCTCGCTCCAGCCGTCGAAGGGCACATGAGGCAGGGCCGCGTCCAGCAGCGCATCGGTGATCTTGTCGTTGGTCGGGGTCATCTCCGTCCCTCCGGTTTTCTGCTTGGTGGACAAGGTAATGCGGCTTTGCTATACGGCCACCTCCTGCACGTCTACGCAACTCTAACTTAGAAAGGTGGTGACACCAGATGCAGGTAAGTGTTCGCGACAACAACGTCGATCAGGCGCTTCGTGCCCTGAAGAAAAAGCTGCAGCGCGAAGGCGTTTTCCGTGAAATGAAGCTCAAGCAACATTACGAGAAACCCTCCGAAAAGCGCGCCCGCGAAAAGGCCGAAGCGATTCGCCGTGCCCGTAAGCTCGCACGCAAGAAAGCGCAGCGCGAGGGCGGGCTCTAGGCTCCTCTCAGGCTTTGCGAACCGGCGGGTCACCCCGTCATGGACGAACCCCCGCGGCGATGCCCGGGGGTTTTTTCGTCTGCGTCGCGGCGGCCGCGCCTGTCACGGCACCCTCGGTCAGATCGGAAGTGCGGTCGTCTCGCACACGGTGCGCAGGCTGAAGGAGGAATGCATCTGCGCCACGCCGGGCAGCTTTGCCAGATGCTGCCGGTGGATGCGGGCGAAATCCTCGCTGTCGCGGGCGACGACCTTCAGCAGGTAATCCGCGCGCCCCGCCATCAGGTGGCATTCCAGCACGTCGGGGATGCGCGCCACCGCCTTTTCGAAGGCGTCCAGCCCTTCCTCGGCCTGACCGCTCAGCGCGATTTCGACGAAAACCGTGGTCGGGCGCTCTGCCCTGCGCGGGTCAAGCAGCGCGACATAGCTTGCGATCAGCCCCGAGGTTTCCAGCCGCTGTACCCGCCTGTGGCATGCCGAGGGCGACAGGTTGACCTTTTCGCTGAGCTCCGCGTTGGAAATCCGTCCCTGCCGTTGCAGCACCCGCAGAATCGCGCGATCCATGTGGTCGATTTCCATAGGGCGCAAAATCCTTCGGTAGTGGTGTCATTATGGCGGCGGATCTTGCGCAGGATAGCCGTTTCGCGGGCAATATTTCAAAACAATTCGCCGCACGCCGCGCCATCGTGGGATCAATAAGGGAGGATCACATGATCATTGGATGTCCGAAAGAGATCAAGCCGCAGGAATTCCGGGTCGGAATGACCCCGAATGCCGCGCGCGAGGCCGTTGCGCATGGCCACAGCGTTCTGATCGAAACCGCCGCAGGCACGGGGTCGGGGTTCTCGGACGCCGATTATGCCGACGCGGGCGCGCGGATCTGCGACACCGCCGCAGAGATCTTTGCCACCGCCGACATGATCGTCAAGGTCAAGGAGCCCCAGGCCGCCGAGCGTCGGATGCTGCGCGAAGGCCAGGTGCTGTTCACCTATCTGCATCTGGCGCCCGATCCCGATCAGACGCGCGATCTGCTGGCCAGCGGCTGCACCGCGATCGCCTATGAAACCGTGACCGACGCGCGCGGCGGCCTGCCGCTGCTGGCCCCCATGTCGGAGGTCGCGGGCCGTCTGGCGCCGCAGATGGGCGCCTGGACCCTGCAAAAGGCCAACGGCGGCCGCGGTGTTCTTATGGGCGGCGTGCCCGGTGTCGGCCCGGCGCGGGTGCTGGTGATCGGCGGCGGCGTCGTGGGAACCCATGCCGCGCGGATCGCGGCGGGCATGGGCGCGGATGTGACCGTGCTGGACCGGTCGCTGCCGCGGATGCGCTATCTCGACGATGTCTTCGGCGGTGTGTTCAAGACCGGCTATGCCAGCGCGGGCAATACCGCCGATCTGCTGGCCGGGGCCGATATGGTGATCGGGGCCGTTCTGGTGCCGGGCGCGGCCGCGCCCAAGCTGATCAGCCGGGCGCAGCTGTCGGACATGAAACCGGGCGCGGCGATCGTGGATGTGGCGATCGATCAGGGCGGCTGCTTCGAGACATCGCGCGCCACCACCCACGAAGCCCCGATCTATGAGGTCGACGGCGTCATGCATTACTGCGTGGCCAATATGCCGGGCGCGGTCGCGCGCACCTCCACCATCGCGCTGGGCAACGCGACGATGCCGTTCCTGCTGGATCTGGCGGACAAGGGCTGGCGTCAGGCCTGTGCGGACGATCCGCATCTGCTGGCCGGGCTGAATGTCCATGCCGGGCAGCTGACCTATGACGCGGTCGGCAAGGCGCTGGGGCTGGACGTCACGGCGCCGCAGACCCTGCTGAAGGCTGCCTGAACTCTGCCTGCCTGACCGGGATCGGGGCCGCGCCGTTCGCGCGCGGCCCCGATCCCACAGGTCAGTTGATTCCGTTCGCCCGCTGCAAGGTTCGGATATAGGCGACCACAGACTTGATGTCGGCGGGGGTCACACCCTCGACCGGGGGCATGTTGCCGAAGTTCCAGTGATGTGACCGCACGCCGTTCTGCGCCGCGATCAGGAATGCCGCATCGGCATGATGCGAGGGTTCGTAGATCTTGTGCACCAGTGGCGGCGCGATACCTTCCTGCCCGGCCGCGTTCTTGCCGTGGCAGACCGCGCATTTCGCGTTGAAGATGTTTTTTCCCAGCGCCGCCTGCCCGGTGATGTTGTCGGGGACGGTGACCGATGCGATCGCCGCGCCTTCGGTCGGTTTTTGCGCCTGCTCCTCGACCGGGCGCGAGGTCCACCATCCCCACAGCGCGACCAGGAGGACCACTGCAATGATTATCAATTTCCGCATATTTTCCTCCAGTAGACTGTAGCCAGGACGTTATTGCCCGAACCCCCGGTCGGCGGCAAGACCGGCATGGAAACCGGGCGCCGAGCGATGGTGCGCGCTCAGCGTTTGAGGAGCGCGTCGCGGATTTCGATCAGAACCTCCTTTTCCGTCGGGCCCGCGGGGGCCTGCGGGGTGGCTTCGGCCTCTGCCCGGACCTCATGGGCCTGCTTGACCCGGTTCACCGCCTTGACGAGCACGAAGACCACGAAGGCCACGATCAGGAAATTGATCACGGCGTTCACGAACGCCCCGTAGGCGAATACCGCCGCGCCCGCCTCCCGCGCGGCCGCCAGGCTGTCGTATTTGCCGCTGCCCAGCACGACGAACATGTTGGTGAAATCGATCCCGTTGGTGAACACGGCGATGATCGGGTTGATCAGATCCTTGACCATCGAATTGACGATGGCGGTGAAGGCCGCCCCGATGATGATGCCGACGGCCATATCCATCACGTTGCCGCGCGCGATGAATTCCCGGAATTCCTTGATCATGGACGCAACTTCCTTTTCTGATGTTTCGCGGACGCGGTGATTTTCGCCGCAGCCCGCTTTCGTTTCAAACCCTTTGCGCGGGCAAGGGGGTCGGCAGGGCATGGCCCCGGGGGCCGTTCGGCCGGTCGGATGGCTGCATTTGCTCTTTCCACCGGGCTTTGAGGCGATTATATAACCCGCAATCTCCCTGAAAACGAGGTAAGGTTCCAACTGGAACGGCCGTTTTCCCGGCACGGGAGAGTTGTGTGAAAGGAGACCCGATCATGGCAAAACCGATCATGGCGAAGGCGACCGCTGTCTGGCTGGTCGATAACACGACGCTCAGCTTCAAACAGATCGCCGATTTTTGCGATCTGCATGAGCTCGAGGTCCAGGGCATCGCCGACGGCGATGTGGCCGCCGGCGTGAAAGGGTTCGATCCGATCGCCAACAACCAGCTTGAACAGTCGGAAATCGACAAGGCGGAAAAGGATGTCAGCCACAAGCTGAAGCTGAAGTTCAACGCCGCCGCCGTGGGCGAGGAAAAGCGCCGCGGGCCGCGCTATACGCCCCTGTCCAAGCGTCAGGACCGGCCTGCCTCCATCCTGTGGTTGGTCAAGTTCCACCCCGAACTGGCCGACAGCCAGGTGGCCAAGCTTGTCGGGACCACCAAGCCGACGATCCAGGCGATCCGCGACCGCACGCATTGGAATATTTCCCAGATCCAGCCGATCGATCCCGTCGCGCTGGGGCTGTGCAAGCAATCCGAGCTTGACGCCGCCGTGCAGAAGGCGGCCGCCAAGAAGTCCCGCGAAGGCGACGTGATGACCGACGACGAACGCCGTCGGCTGGTCTCGACCGAGCAATCGCTCGGGATGGATCCGGAGCCGCGGATGCCGACCGCGATCTCGGGGCTGGAAACCTTCACCCTCACCGATACCGATGATGAGATTGAGGACGACAGCCGCGACCCCCGCGACGCGGACAGCTTTTTCAACCTGCCCAGCGGCAGCGATGCCGACGCCGAGGACGACGACGAAACGTCCTGATCCATTGCGCGCGCCGGTGCGGCGCGGCGATCCGCCCCTTTGGCGCAGGCCCTGACCCCGGCACATTTCCATGTGCCGGGGTCTTGCATTCGCGTCGCTGTCGGATAGCGTCTTCCAAGGCTGGGCGCATACTGGGCGCATAGAGGGCAAGGGCAGGAAAAAGCGATGGTAATTGCGGTCGTCGGGCGGGGGATGATCGGATCGGCGGCGGCGCGTCATCTGGCCGGCTCCGGCGAGGATGTCATCCTGATCGGCCCGGATGAGCCTGCGCGGAAATCCGATCACCCCGGCGTTTTCGGCAGCCACTACGACGAGGGGCGCATCACCCGCGCGATGGACGCGAGCTCGTTCTGGAGCGAAGTGAGCCGCGCCTCCATCGCCCGCTACGCCGAAATCGAATCCGAAAGCGGCATTTCCTTCTTCACCGAAACCGGATCGTTGATGGTGGGGCGAGACGACAGCGCCTTCGTCGCCCGCGCCGCGGCCGTGCGCGCAGCCGCCGGAATCGCGGCCGAGGTGCTGGATGACCATGCGCTTGCCGCGCGCTTTCCCTGGTTCCGCTTCGCGCTCGGCCACACCGGCTTTTACGAGGCGCGGGGCGCTGGGCATATCAGCCCCCGCAAGCTGGTAGAGGCGCAATGCGCCGCCGCGGCGCGCCACGGCGCCCGCGTGGTGCGCGATATGGTGGTCGCCGTCGAACAGCACGACGCCGGGGTGACGATCGTGACCGACCGGCAGCACATCAGGGCGGATCAGGTGCTGATCGCGGCGGGCGGGTTTACCAACATGCTCGTGTTTCCCGCGCTGCCGCTGCGGATTTTCGCGCGCACCGTCGCCTATTTCGAGGTCGACGCAGAGGAGGCCGGGCGCCTCGCGGCGATGCCGACGCTGATCGTGCGCACGCCCGACGGGCAGGACCCCTATCTGCTGCCGCCGATCCGCTATCCCGACGGGCGGATCTATCTGAAACTGGGCGGGGAGCGCGCCGATATCGTTCTGCCCGATGCCGCCGCCGCGCGCGATTGGTTCCAGTCCGGCGGCAGCCCCCATGTCGCGGCAGAGCTTGAGGCCGACATCCGCGCGCGCATGCCGGATCTCGCGATCAGATCGGTGCATCATCAACCCTGCATCCTGACCTATACGGCCGCGGACCAGCCGCTGATCGACCGGGTGTCGGAGCACGCCTGCGTGGCCGTGGGAGGCTGTGGCCGGGGTGCGAAATGTTCCGATGAGCTGGGGCGTCTGGCTGCACAGACCGTCACCGGCGCGCCCGATCCCGCGCTGGGGCTGGCGGCGGCCGGGGTGTTTTGAGGGACGCGCGCCGTCGGCTGCGCGTTCAGAAGGTGCGCCGGGATCGCAGCGCGGCCGAGATCGTCCCGTCGTCGAGGTAATCGAGCTCTCCGCCGATGGGCACGCCCTGCGCCAGCGACGTCACCGTGACGCTGTCGCCCAGCTGATCGGCGATGTAATGCGCGGTGGTCTGCCCGTCGACGGTGGCGTTGAGCGCCAGGATGACCTCCTTCACGTCCTCGCCCGGCAGCCGGTCCAGAAGGCGCGGAATGCGCAGATCGTCCGGCCCCACCGCGTCCAGTGCCGAAAGCGTGCCGCCCAGGACGTGATAGCGCCCCTTGAAGGCCTTGCCGCGTTCCATCGCCCACAGGTCGGCCACATCCTCGACCACGCAGATCTGCCCGTTCGCCCGCGCGTTGTTGGCGCAGATCTCACACAGATCGCCCGTGCCGATATTGCCGCAGTTGACGCACTCGCGGGCGGTGTCCGCGACGCGCTGCATCGCCTCCGCCAGCGGTCCCAGCAGAAGGCCGCGCTTCTTGATCATATGTAGAACGGCGCGCCGCGCCGACCGGGGGCCCAGCCCCGGCAGCCGCGCCATCATGTCGATCAGCGCCTCGATGTCGCGGTTCGAATCGTTCATGGCGCGGCCCCCCTGGCTGCTGGCCCGGTTGCTGGCCCGGTTTCTGGCCCAGTTGCTGGCCCCGTTGATGGCCCGCATATCGGCCCGGATGCTGACGACCCGTTCAGAACGGCAGCTTCATGCCCGCGGGCAGGCCCATTCCTTCGGTCAGCTTGGCCATTTCTTCCTGATGCTTTTCGCCCGCCTTCTGCTGGGCGTCCTTGATCGCGGCGAGAATCAGATCCTCGACGACTTCCTTGTCGTCGGCGTTGAAGATCGAAGGATCGATGTCCAGCGCGGTCAGCTCTCCCTTGGCGGTGGCGGTCGCCTTGACCATGCCGGCGCCGGATTCGCCCACGACCGTCATCGCGGCCAGATCTTCCTGCATCTGACCCATCTTGTCCTGCATTTCCTGGGCCGCCTTCATCATCTTGCCCATGTCGCCCAAGCCGCCTAATCCCTTAAGCATCGTTCCGCCTTTCGTTTTCATGTCTCGTTCATGCGTCTGATATGCGCTTTCCGCGCGCCCGCTCAAGGCCCCTGCTGTCTTGCGGCCCGGCCCGTCCGTTCAGTCGGTCTCGAACGGGTCCCATTCCTCATCGACTTCGGGCAGGGCCTGCAAGGCGGCTTCGGCCTCTATCTGGCGGGCGGGGGTGATCGCGGTGATGGTCGATTTCGGAAACGCCAGCAGCACGGCCTGCACCAGCGGATGCTCGCGGGCGTCGCGCTCCATCTGTGCGCGCTCGGCGTCGCGCAGCTCGGCAATCGTGGGCGCGCCGCCTTCGGTCACCAGGGTGACGGCCCAGCGCACGCCGGTCCAGGCTTGCAGGCGCTGCGCCAGCCGGGGCGCCAGATCGCGCGGCGCGGCGGGGGTGGGCTGAAACTCGATCCGGCCGGGGCTGTAACGGGCCAGGCGCAGGGTCGTTTCGACCTCGACCAGCAGCTTGACGTCACGGTTGGCCCGGATGAGATCCACCACACGTTCGAACGTGGGATAATGCGCCAGGGCGGTGTCGGATGCCTGCGCAAGCGCGGCCGTCTGGCCCTGCGCGCCGGTGGCGCCCTGCGCCGATACGCCGGTCTGACCCTGCGGTGCCGCCTGCGGCCGGAGGGTTTCCGCGCCCCGGGGGGCGGAGGCCTGCGCGCCGTCGCCGCTGCTGCCACCACTGCCGCCGCCACCATCCGGCGCGGGCTGCGGTGCCTTGCGCAACGTGGCGATCAGTTCTTCGGGCGAGGGCAGGGTGGACACATGCGTAAGCCGGATCACAGCCATTTCCGCGGCCATCATCGCATTGGGCGCGGCGGCGACCTCCTCCAGCGCCTTCAGCAGCATCTGCCACATCCGCGTCATGGCCCGCATCGGCAGGCGCTCGGCCATGCCTTGGCCGCGCGCACGCTCGTCGGGGCCGACGGTGGGGTCGTTTGCGGCCTCCGGCGTGATCTTGATGACCGACACCCAATGGGTGATCTCGGCCAGGTCGCGCAGCACCGCCACCGGATCGGCGCCATCGGCATATTGCGAGGACAGTTCCTGCAACGCGCCGGCCGCATCGCCCTGCATGATCAGGTCGAACAGATCCAGCACCCGGCCGCGGTCCGCCAGCCCCAGCATGGCGCGGACCTGCTCGGCGGTGGTTTCGCCCGCGCCGTGGCTGATCGCCTGATCCATGAGGCTCATCGCGTCGCGCACCGAGCCTTCGGCGGCGCGCGTGATCAGCGCCAGCGCATCCTCGGCGATGGCGGCCTGTTCGCGGCGCGCGATGGCGGACAGATGCGCGATCATCACCTCGGGCTCGATCCGGCGCAGGTCGAACCGCTGGCAGCGCGACAGCACCGTCACCGGCACCTTGCGGATCTCGGTCGTCGCGAAGATGAATTTCACATGCGCGGGCGGCTCTTCCAGCGTCTTGAGCAGCGCGTTGAACGTGCTGGTCGACAGCATGTGCACCTCGTCGATGATGTAGATCTTGTAGCGCGCGCTGGCGGCCCGGTAATGCACGCTGTCGATGATTTCACGGATGTCGCCGACGCCGGTGCGCGATGCGGCGTCCATTTCCATGACGTCGACGTGGCGCCCCTCGGCGATGGCCACGCAATGCTCGCAGACGCCGCAGGGTTCCGTCGTCGGGCCGCCCTGCCCGTCGGGGCCGATGCAGTTCATCCCCTTGGAGATGATGCGCGCGGTCGTCGTCTTGCCGGTGCCGCGGATGCCCGTCAGGATGAAGGCCTGCGCGATCCGGTCGGCGGCGAAAGCGTTCCTGAGCGTGCGCACCATCGCATCCTGCCCGATCAGATCGGCGAATGTGGCCGGACGGTATTTGCGCGCCAGCACCTGATAGCCGCTGTCGGTCTCGTCGCTCATCTTTGTCCTCGGCGTTATGATCCCGCGCCGAAACTAGAGTGTGCGGGCCAGCGCGTCCAGCGCCGCCGCCGCGCCCGTCACAGCAGCCAGAGCGCCACGCCCGTCGCAACGGTGCCCGCCGACAGCGACCAGCTCATGATGCGCACGCGGGTAACGGGTTGGGCCTTGCTGTCATGGGCTTGCATGCGCGACAGCGTTCGGCACGCCTGACGCCGCGCCATCCAGAAAATGTAAAGCGCGATCGCGATAAAGATCGTGGCGACCGCCTTGGCGCCCCATGTGGGGTCGAAATTACCGAATATGACCTTCATCCCGAGAGCCAGCGCCACGCTCGACATGCCGGTGCGCAGCCAGCCCGCAAAGGTACGCTCACTGGCGAGAATGGTCCGATCCTCCGCCCAGTCAGTGCGGTTTTCCGCCCATTTCTTGCGGCTCTCGGTCCTGTCTTCCGCATCGTTCATGGGCTGGTCTTAGGACGCGCGGGCGCGAGGTCCAGATCGGGTGGACCTGGCGGCGCCCGGTGCGGCGACAGAATGGAGGGGAGGTGAGAGGCTGAACACGACCCAAACGGATCTCGTTGCGGCTGCTTCCTTCCGGACCTGACCGGGTTGGCGAGGCGTTTGCCCGCGCCAACCTCTCACCGCGGTACATAGGCAGATCCGGCCGGATTCGCAACCCGTCACCCGCGCAACGGGCGCACGGGCACGTCAAAGCGAAATCCGGTAGATGTCCTGTTGGCCTGCCTCCTGTGCGGTCTCAAGCAGGCTGACGCCGTCGGGCGGGGCGCAGCCCGACAGGCGCGCCCCCCTGCCTGTGGAAAAGATGCAGCTTGTGCCGGGCAGGGGCGCGAATCGCCATCCCGCATGGGGTGTTCTCGGCTCTACCAGCTCGAAATGGCGCACGTATTTTTCCAGCACCGAACGGCTCAACTCGCGCGATTCGAAAACGACGTCACGATCGGCGACCCCCGCGAAGGCCCCGCCGCCCGACACGCGGTAGTTGTTCGTCGCCAGCACGAATTCATCTTTCGAGCGGACCGGAAAGCCGCGGTGCCGAAGGTTTCGGATACGGCTGGCGGACGGGTTCAGAAGTTTGCCGAAAGGGCTGAAACGGGCGGGCTGTGTCAGGTCGATGTCATAGCCGAGCCCGTCGATGCAGTCGAAGTTGTAGACCGGGAATTCCGGGTCCAGCAGGCACTGATCCGCGCCGCCGGGCACGATGGTGCGGAATTGCCCGGCCGCGCGTTCCAGCCAGTCCAGCAGCTGCGCGCCCGTCCGCCGCACGGCGCGGATCTGATTGGGGAAAAGGCACATGTCGCTCATGTGGCGCAGGGAAAGCGGGCCTGCCGGGATGTCGTTGTAGAAATCCGGTCCGGCACGCCCGCCGCTCTTGTAGGGCGCGGAGGCCGACAACAGGGGCACTCCCGCGAGCTCGGTGTTCGCCAGCGCCCGCGCCACGAACCATTTCTGCGCATCGGCGGTCAGCTGTACCACCTCATTCGGCGCGACCCGCGCGAAATAGGAGGTCATGCGCGTGCCCAGGCGTCCCACCGGCTGGCGGCAATGCGCGATCACCTCGCGGTGCATCCGGCGCACCTCCCTCAGGGGGTTCGGGGCGCCCGGACGCGCAAGCGTCCTGGGCCGCGCCCCGGCGAGGCAGAGCGGTGTGTCGGCTGACGGCCCGGCCGCGCGCAGCTCGGTCCTGCGCACGACCCGTCGGGCGGCGCTGCTATGGCCCACCACCCGCCACTCGCCGGCCTCGGGGCGCAGGGCCAGATCGATGACCCCGACGTGCGAGCCCCAGAAGCCCCCCATGACCGCAGGTTTGCCGCAGATGGTGCCCCGCATCCCGTCGACGAGCCCCCCGTGATCGCGAAATCCGCGCCCGGGAAAGACCTGGTGGCTGTGCCCCATCACCATCGCGTCGATACCCGGCACGCGCGCGACCGAGATGGCGGAGTTTTCCGCCATGTGGTCAGGCGCGGGTTCGCCGATGCCGGAATGGCACAGCGCTATGATGATGTCGGCGCCCGCTTCCTTCATCACGGGCACATGCGCCTTGGCGGCTTCGGCGATGTCGCGGGTCACGACCGAACCGCGCAGGTGGTCGCGGTCCCATTTCACGATCTGCGGCGGGGTCAGCCCGATCACGCCGACGCGGATCGGATGCGCCTGCCCCGTCTCATCCGTCAGGCAGCGGTCCAGCAGCGCGAAGGGCGCGACGAGCCCCTGGTCGCAGCGCGCGGTGGCGCCGGCGCGCCGGATGACATTGGCCGAGACCACCGGATAATCGGCACCGGCCACCGTGGCCTCGAGAAAGGGCAGCCCGTAGTTGAAATCATGGTTTCCCAAGGTCATCGCGTCATATTTCAGCGCGTTCATGGCGGCGATGACGGGATGCAGCTGACCGTTGCGCAGATCCTTGCAGCTTGCCACGTAATCGCCCAGCGGGTTGCCCTGGATCAGATCGCCCCCGTCCACCAGCAGGCTGTTGGCGGCCTCGCCGCGCAGATGCTGGATCAGCCGCGCCGCCGTGCTGAGTCCGGTTCCGGGCGCGGGGGTGGTGGTGTAGTAATCATAGGGAAAGACGTGCATATGCAGATCGGTCGTTGCCAGAATCCATAGCGAGACGCACGCGCCTTGCTGTGTCATCGACTGGGATGAGAGGTAGTTCACGGTGCGGGCCCCGACGTGAAAAAGATTCGACTGAATAAAATTTTTAATAAAGCGTATTTGCAAAAATTCATAGATGATTATGCGAGAGGTTACGCGACGTGAAGTCAACCGAAAGGCGAGGGCGGAGATGAGTGGCACACGATGGTGAGACAATGATGAACGCCGAGGCCGTAACCTTCGGTGGCTCGGGGCTCGACCGCGCCGATGCCCTGCGCGGTGATGCCGTTGCCGTGTCGGCGCTTTATCGTGCCGCCGGTGCCCGCACGATGCTGATGTGGCAGGGCAAGCCGCTGCTGGATCTGGCCGCGGGCGCTGTCGCATGGCTGCGCGCCGGGCACCCGGTTCTGACGGGGCTGGAGCCGCCCTTGTTCCTGGGCCGCGACGAGGGCGGCGCGGGGCTTTTCGCGCATGAGCTGGCGGACTGGCAGCCGGAGGAGGCGACGCCCGAACCGGACGGTTTTTTCGATCTCACCCGGCAATGCCACCCGGACCTGCCGCAGACGCTGCAATTCGTCGAGCTGCGCAATGTCATGGCCGACCTCTCCGCTAGGGACGCCGAAACCGCCGCGACGGCGCGCGCGCTTTTCGGCTGGCATCGCGGCCATGGGTTCTGCGCGCGCTGCGGCGCGCGGTCCGGGCTGTGCCACGCGGGATGGCAGCGCTCCTGCCCCGCCTGCGGGGCGATCCATTTTCCGCGCACCGATCCTGTCGTGATCATGCTGATCACGCGCGGCAATCGCGTGTTGCTGGGGCGCTCTCACGGCTGGCCCGAGGGGATGTATTCCCTGCTCGCCGGATTCGTCGAGCCGGGCGAGACGATCGAGGCCGCGGTCCGGCGCGAGGTGCAGGAGGAAGCGGGCATCGCCGTCGGCGCGGTCGGCTACCTGGCCAGCCAGCCCTGGCCCTATCCCGCGTCGCTGATGCTCGGATGCCGCGGCGACGCCCTGTCGGAGGACATAGAGGTCGACCCCAAGGAGCTGGAGGATGCGCGCTGGATCACCCGCGAGGAGCTGGCGGAGGTCTTCGCGGGAAACCGCCGCGATGTCCTGCCTGCCCGCAAGGGGTCGATTGCACAGTTCATCCTGTCCAACTGGCTTGCGGACAGTCTGGATTAATCGCTACCTTGCCGGATCACCAAAAGCCGGATCATCAGAGGGCCGGGTTATCAGAAAGGGGCACCGATGCAGTTCAGCACCAAGGAAGACGTCGAAGCGCCGATCCGGTCCGTCTTTGACCGCGTGAGCGATTTCGAGGCTTTCGAACGCTCTGCCATGCGCCGCGGGATCGAGATCGAGCGCATCGAAAAGGGCGGTGCCGACGGGCTGGGCGCGCGCTGGGTCGGCAAGGCTGAATTGCGCGGCAAGACCCGCAATTTCGACGCGCTGGTCACCGCGAGCGATGCGCCGCATCTGTTGAAGGTCGCGGGCCAGTCCGACGGCTTCGACATCGCGCTGGAGGTCGAGCTGGTCGTGCTGACGCCCACCCGCACGCGGATGCGCGTGACGACGGAGCTGAAGCCGCGCAACCTGTCGGCGCGGCTGATCCTGCAATCGGCGCGGCTGGCGCGGCAAAAGCTGACGAAACGCTACAAGGCGCGCGTGCACGGCTTTGCCGAGGGCATCACCAATCGCACTTAGCGCCACCGTCACGCCGAGGGCGCCCGGTCGGCACCACGCCAGGCGCGCAGGCTCACTCCAGCCCCAGCGCCTGCTTGCGCCGCCGCGCCCAGACGGTGACCAGATGGTCCACCATCAGCCCCGTGAATGCCACCGCCAGACCCAGCACCAGCCCCTTGCCGACATCGGTGGAGGACAGCGCGCGCTGCATCTCCTGCCCCAGATCCTGGGTGCCGATGAAGGCTGCCGGTCCGCGTATCCAGCTGGTCGATCGCGCCGGTATCGAGCAGGCGGAGTCAACCGCGAGCTCGTCGATAACGCCCTGGCGTCGGCGAGCTTCGTTCCCGTGTTCGAGACCCCTTGAGAGGGTGGGACCCGAGTATTTTCACCAAGAAGAAACAGCCTGCGGGCCGGTGCCCTAGCCTATCCGTCCTGCGCCATGATGCACAGCATCTCGAACATGATCGACGCGCCCAGGTAGGCGGTGCCGCCCGACGGATCGAAGGGCGGCGAGACCTCGACCAGATCCGCGCCCGCGATGTTCATGCCCTTGAGCGCGCGCACCACCTGAAGCGCCTGATAGGAATTCGGACCGCCGATTTCCGGCGTGCCGGTGCCGGGCGCAAAGGCCGGGTCGATGAAATCGATGTCGTAGCTGACGTAGGTGGGCGCATCTCCGACGATGCGGCGCGCCTCGGCCATCACGTCGGCGACGCCGCGGTCGAAGAATTCCTCGATCGCGATGACGCGGATGCCCACGCTTTCGGCAAACTCGCGATCCTCGCGGTCATAGGCGGTGCCGCGGATGCCGATCTGCACGACGCGGTGCGGGTCGAGGAGGCCCTCTTCGACGGCGCGGCGGAAGGGGGTGCCGTGGGTGTACATCGTGCCGCCGAAATAGCTGTGGAAGAGATCGGTGTGGCTGTCGAAATGGATCATCCCCAGCGAGCCGTCGGCGGCCAGCGCCCGCAGGATGGGCAGGCTGCACAGGTGATCGCCGCCCGCGGTCAGCGGCGTGATCCCCGCCGCGCGGACCCGCTCGTAGAACCGGGTCATCCGGGTCATGCTGTCGGCCAGGTCCGCCGGGTTGGGCGCCACATCGCCCAGATCGGCGCAGCGGCGGCGTTCGAACGGGCGCACGCCGGTGGCGCCGTTTTCCGCGCGGATCATGGTAGACATGTCGCGCAGCTGGCGTGGGGCGTGGCGCGGGCCGGGGCGGTTGGTGGTGCCGCCATCCCAGGGCGCGCCGATCAGCCCGATCTGCACCTGCGACAGCTGCGGGTCGTCCAGTGCCACATGCGGCAGCCGCATGAAGGTGGGAATGCCGGCGAAACGCGGCAGGTCGAACCCCGAAACCGGGTGGAAAAAAGCGTCGTCCATGGTGCTGATCCCTTGTTTCAATACATTGCGCTGCCGCCGTTGACGCCCAGGCATTGACCGGTCACGAACCCCGCGTCCGCGCCGGCGAGAAACAGCGCCATCGCGGCGATTTCTTCGGGCCGTCCCAGACGCCCGGCGGGCGTGTCCAGATCGCGCGCCAGGGCCTCGGGGGTCATGCCCGCGGTCATGTCGGTCTCGATCGAGCCGGGGGCGATCGCATTGACCAGGATATCGGGCGCCAGTTCGCGCGCAAGGCTGCGCGTCAGGGCAATGACGCCGCCCTTGGACGCGCAGTAGGCCGCCATGTTTTCGCGCCCGAGCAGCCCCAGATCCGAAGCGGTGAAGATGATGCGCCCCTTTTTCATCCGGCGCGCGGCCTCGCGCGCGGTCAGGAAGGCGCCGCGCAGGTTGACGGCGATGACCCGGTCGAAATCGGCGGCATCGGTCTGACGCAGCGGCGTTTCGTGCAGAATGCCCGCGTTGGCATAGACCAGATCGGGCACGCCCAGCCTGTCGGCCACCTGATCGAAAAGCGCCACGACCTGGGCCTCGTCGCTGACATCGGCGGGCAGGGCGATGGCGCGGCCGGGCCCGGCCCGCCCGAGGGTTTCAAGCGCGCTCTCAGCCTGCGGATCGTCCGGATGGCAGATCGCCACATCCGCGCCCGCCGTGCAGAGCGCGCGGGCAATGGCCAGCCCGATGCCGCGGCTGCCGCCGGTGACGACGGCAACCTGCCCCGTCAGGGGTGTGTCGGGGTGGAGCGCGCTCATGCCAGGATCTCGCCGCGGTCGACGGTCAGGGCCTGTCCGGTGATGTTCTCCGCCGCGTCGCTGGCCAGGAACAGATAGGTGCCCGCGACATCCGCGGGCTCCATCAAGCCGCCGATCGCCTGACCGGCCATGATTTCATCGAGCAGCGCGTCTTCGCTGCGGCCGCTGGTCTGCGCCATGTCGCGCAACGAGGCTTCGGCGGCGCCGGTGCGCACCCAGCCGGGGCAGACCGCGTTGACGGTGATCCCGCGCGGCCCCAGTTCGGCAGCCCAGGTGCGCGCCAGCCCGATGATCGCGTGTTTCGAGGCGACGTAGCCCGAAAACCGCGGCACCGCCGTCTTGCCCCAGATCGAAGAGGTCAGCACGATGCGCGCCCCGTCGGGCATCAGCGGCAGGGCGGCACGGGTCACGTTTTCGGTGCCCGAGACATTGACCGACAGGATGCGCCGCGCGGTGTCGGCGGCGTCGCGCCCGCCGTCGAGCGGCGTCGGGCGTTCCATGCCGGCGTTGTTGACCAGCACGTCGATGCGGCCCAGCCCGGCCAGGGCCTGCTCTACCGCCGCCGGATCGGAGATGTCGCAGACCAGCGCCCGCACATCGCCCGGCAGATCCCGCGCGGCGTCGTGGATGTCGTGGCTGTCGGCGAGGATCGTCAGCCCGGCCCCCGCGTCCGCAAAGGCGCGCGCGATCCCCAGGCCGATGCCGCGGCTGGCGCCCGTCACCAGTACCGAGCTGCCGGTGAAATCGAAACGCGCCTTCATGCGTCCAGCCCGAATTCCCGGCGCACGGCGGCAGAGATGTCGCGGCGGTATTGCGCGGCCATCAGCGCGCCCTTTTCGCGGCTGGCGCCCCTGGCGGTGGTCAACGAGCCCTCTTCGGGCACCCAGGCGCGGCGTGCGGGCCAGAAATCATAGGGCGGGGCATCGGCGGGCGCATTGTCGGGGATCAGATCCTCGCGCACCAGATCGGGATGGAAATGCAGCATGAGCGAGGTTTCCAGCACCGCCGCATGTTCCAGCTCTATCCCCGGATACTCGCCGGGGAAGACCTGCGCCAGCGTGTCCGGGGTCAGAAAGTCCCAGTGTTGCAGGCACATGACATGCAGATCGCGCCCGGCGGCATCGCGCATCGCCAGGTCGATGCCCTCGTTCAGGAACCAGCGGTTTTCGAAATGCCCGTCGATCACGCAGACCCGGCGGATGCCGTGGCGCACCAATTCGCGGATCACATCGCGCACCGTCGCGCTGAGCGTGCCGCCGTCCAGCCCGACAGAGCCGGGAAAGAACGGACCGCCGCCCGATCTGGGCAGCGATTTATAGCCATAGCAGACGGGCGCCGCCACCACGCCGCCGACCGCGCGCGCGACATCGGCGCAGATCGCCAGCGGCAGCATGTGATCCACCCCCATCGGCAGGTGCGGGCCGTGCTGTTCCAGCGTGCCGGTCGGCAGAAAGACCACCGGGTCGCCCTTGAGCGCTTCGGCATAATCGGGCCAGGTCATTTCGGTCATCAGGACGGGGCGTGCGTGCTGCGTCATTCTCTTGTCCCTTCTTCGCGCATCAGGCGCATGATGTGGCGTTCCATGTCGCCGTAGCCGGGCCGCGCGATGACGCTTTCCTTGTCGGCGACACGGCCTTGCTTGAACTCGGGGTGGATCTGTTCCTTGATCTGGCCGGGATGGGCCGACAGGAACACGATCTGGTCGGCCAGAAAGATCGCTTCTTCTATGTCGTGGGTGACCATGACGATGGTGGTCTCCGCCCTTTCGGCGATCTCGACCAGCAGTTCCTGCATGTGCCAGCGGGTTTCGGCATCCAGCGCGCCGAAGGGTTCATCCATCAGCAGCAGCGCCGGGTCGTTGGCCAGGGTGCGCGCGATGGCCACCCGCTGTCGCATGCCGCCCGACAATTGCGTCGGATAGGCGTCGATGAATTTGGTCAGCCCCACCAGATCGATGAAATGGGCGGCGCGTTCCTGCCGTTCGGCCTTGGGCACGCCGTTGATCTTCATCCCGAATTCGACGTTGCGCCGGACCGAGAGCCAATCGAAGGAGGTATAGGCCTGGAACACCATGCCCCGGTCGCGGCCGGGGCCGTGCACCTCTTGGCCATTCAACTGCACCGTGCCCGCGCTGGGGTCTTCCAGCCCGGCGATCATGCGCAGCACGGTGGACTTGCCGCAGCCCGAGGGCCCCAGAAGCACGCTGATGGCATTGCGCTGCACGTCGAAGGAGACATCGCGCACGGCCTCGATGCTGTGTCCGCCGCCCAGGTCGAATACCTTGGACACGCCGGACAGGGACAGGATCGTATCGCTCATCCGCGCCTCGTTCGAAGATAGGGGAATGCGGCGCGGTGCAGCGCGGCGAAGGCCAGGTCGAACAGCAGCCCCAGCGCGCCGATCACGATGATCCCGGCCAGGATCTCGTCGGTGTTCAGGAACCGCCGTGCCCGCATCATCATCGCGCCGATCCCGGTGGTGGAGGCGACGATTTCCGCGATCACCAGATAGGTCCAGGCCATCGCCAGCATCTGGCGCATGGCGACCATGATATCGGGCAGCACGGCGGGAAAGATCACCCGCCCCACCGTGACCGACCGGTTGGCGCCCAGGGTCAGCGCGGTCTCGATCAGCTCCTTGCGGACGTTCTTGGTGTGATCGACGACCAGCGTGATCAGAAAGAACACGACCCCGATGAACAGCAGCGCCAGCTTCGGCGCCTCGCCGGTGCCGAACCACATCAGCAGGATCGGAATGAAGGAGGGGGCCGGCAGATAGCGCCAGGCCGAGACGAAGGGCATCACCAGCGCCTCGACGGCCGGAAAGCTGCCCGCGCTGACGCCCAGCGGAATGGCGATGGCGCAGGCCAGTGCGAAGGCCACCATCACGCGGGTGATGGAAATCAGCACGTCCCAGCCGAACCCGCGGTTGGCGAACAGATCCCAAAGGCTGGTGATCACATCGCCGGGCGGCGGCACCAGCAGGGCGTTGACCCAGCCCGCGCGCGTGGCCAGCACCCAGATCGCGAAAAACAGCGCCCAGACCATCAGCCCCGAGATGAGCGCCTGAATGCGCGACACCGGGCGGCGGACCGTCAGGAAGGAGGGGCGCGGCGGCGTCCGCCCCGGGGCGGACGCAGGAGAGTTTGTAGAAGGGTTGGACAAGGGATCAGTGCGCCTTCAATGTCTGGCGGTAGCCCGACTTGACCAGATCGCCCATCAACGAGCAGTCGATGCCTTTCGATGCGTCGATTTCGGTCTTCATCAGGCCCAGCTTGATCCACCATTTGTTGATGTCCGAGATCACGCGCGGCATGGCGCCGTTTTCGATGCCGAAGGGCGGCTCGCCTTCCAGCACACCGCACATCCGCGCGGATTCGTCGAAATCGAACATGTAGATGCCGCCGTCGAAGCTCTTGCCGTTGGTGCCGACAACGAACTGCACGTCCTCGACCGGCCATTGGAAGAAGTCCGCGAGCATCTGGTTGGCTTCCTCGGTGTTCTGGTTCCAGTAGCCGAGCCCGTCCCAGCGCGCCTTGAGCACCGCCAGCGCCGCCTCGCGCTTGTCGGCGATGAACTTGGTGTTCATGTAAAGCCCGTCGTTGAAGATCCCGGTCTCCAGCACCTTCGGGTCGGAGGTGTCGATGACGCTCTTGGCGCCGGGCAGGGCCTGCAACACCTTGGAAATCCAGGGCTCGTACATATAGGCGGCCGAGAGGTCGCCCGACAGCATGGGGCCGACCGCCTCATCCGCGTTCAGGTTCACCCATGTCACGTCGTCGACGGGCACGCCCTCGCGATCGAGGTACAGACCCATCAGCAATTGGCCGATGTAGGCCTGCGGCGCCGAAACCTTGCGCCCCTTGAGGTCGGCAGGCGCGGTGTCGGGCGCCAGGATCACATGGTCCACACCGTAGGAGGGGTTCATGAAGGCCACGTTCACGACGTCGGTGCCGCGTTCCACCACCAGCGGAACATAGTCGATCGTGCAGCCGTAGGCGTCGATCTGGCCCGCCGCCAGCGCGGCATGGCCGCCGAGGGGATCTTCGAAAATGGTGAAATTCAGGTCGTAGTCCTCGATGAGGCCTTTTTCCTGCGCGAGCTTCAGCATGCCATAGCCCGGCCAGGATACACAGATACCGACATTGATCGTTTGTGCCGCCGCGGCGGGCAGGGTTGCCAGCGCCACAAGGCCCGTCGCTGCCGCCATGAGTATTTTACGCATCGTCATCTCCCATCCATTTTTATGAACTTTGGATCAAGCGTTGCCCGGAATAAAACTTTATGCAACTAAAACTTTTACTATGGAAAAATATTTTTCCGCCGCGCATACTCGGCATTCAATAAAGACGGGAGCCACGCGTGTCCGGGTTGAGAGAGCGGCAAAAAGCAGATCGGCGCAGCCGCATACTCGAGGCCGCGCGCGCGGCCTTCGGCGAATCGGGGTATGAAAAAAGCACGATCGAGGCGATTGCCGAAACCGCCGGGGTCTCGGGCGTCACGGTGCACAATTACTATGGCACCAAGTCCGGCATCCTCCTGGCGCTGGTCACGGAAAGCGATCGCCGTCTGCTGGATCTGATCGCCGATGAATTTGCGGAATATGACGGGGGGCTTCATGCACTCGTATTGCGCTTCGCGGCCGTTATCCGCGCCCATGCCCTTTCGCACCTGACCCGCGCGCTGTGGCGGCAGGTTATCGCGGCTTCGGTGATCGAAGCGGATTCACCCTTCGGGAAAGCCTATCATGCGCTGGATCAGCAATTGGCGCTGGCGCTGGGCCACCAGATAGAGCGGTTGCAGGACCGCGGTGCGCTCGCGCGCGAGGTAAGCGCATTCGACATGGGCAAGGCCCTGTTCCATTTGCAGAACACGCGCTTCATCCAGTTTGTTTCTGTCTCCGAGTTGACCAACGAGGATGTGGAATCCAAGCTGAACGCGGATCTTGAGGCGCTGCTTTCGCCTCGCATCTGACGACCGCCAACCGGGACGATCGATCGAGGATCGACACGCAACGGCACCCTGCTCGCCCATGTCGGGGGGGGCGGTTTTCGGCGCAGTGTTAACAATTGACATGGCAGACGTGCTGCCCGCATGGTTTGGTCAACAACGAGGCGGCTCAACAGAGAAGACCCGGATTTGACTTCATCCACCCGACCTGATGACGCCGCCTTGCTGGCGGTCAGCGATTTCAGTCTGCGGTTCCGCGGCGCGCCGATGGACCTGATCAGCGGTGTGTCCTTCTCGGTCAATTCGGGCCAGACATTGTGCATTGTCGGCGAATCGGGCTGCGGCAAAAGCGTGACGTCGCTGGCGGTGATGGGCCTGCTGCCGCCGGGGGCCGCCGATATCCGCAGCGGCACGATGCGCTTCGAAGGGCGCACGCACGAGTTGTCGGACACCCGCGCGATGCGCGGGCTGCGCGGCAGCCGGATGACGATGATCTTTCAGGAACCCATGACGTCGCTGAACCCGGTGTTCCGCATCGGCGACCAGATCGCCGAAGCCGTGCAATGCCACAGCGATAGCACCCGCCAGCAAAGCGAAGAGCGCGCCGTGGCGATGCTGGGCCGGGTGGGCATTCCCGACCCGGAAAAGCGGATGCGCGAATATCCGCACCAGCTGTCCGGCGGGATGCGGCAACGGGTGATGATCGCCATGGCGCTGGTCAACGATCCGGCGCTGCTGATCGCGGATGAACCCACGACCGCGCTCGACGTGACGATCCAGGCGCAGATCCTCGACCTGATCCGCGATCTTCAGGCGGAAACGGGAATGGGCACGATCATGATCACGCACGATCTGGGCGTCGTCGCCGAAATCGCCGACAGCGTGGCGGTGATGTATGCGGGCACCATCGTGGAATCCGGGCCCGCCGACCGCATCTTCGACGACCCGCAGCATCCCTATACCATCGGGCTGATGTCCTCGATCCCGCGTCTGACGGGGCCGCGCGAACGGCTGGCGACAGTCCCCGGCATGGTGCCCAACGCCGAGACGATGCCGCAGGGCTGCCGGTTTTCCACCCGCTGCCCCTTTGCGCGCCCGATCTGCGCCAAGACGCCGCCCGCGGTCGACTTCGGCGGGGGGCATCGCGCGCTGTGTCATTTCGCACCGCTGGAAACCGGGTTGAGGGCGGCGGGATGAGCGACATGGCAATCCTTACCGCCCGGAGCCTGAAGAAATACTTCAAGAGCGGCGGTGGCGTCCTTGGCGACCATTCGGTGATCAGGGCCGTCGACGACGTGTCGCTGGATATCCGCGAGGGCGAGACCTTCGCGATCGTGGGGGAATCGGGCTGCGGGAAATCGACGCTCGCTCGGTTGCTGATGCGCCTGCTGAGCCCGACCGACGGCAGCGTGATCTTTGCCGGGCAGGATATCGGCACGCTGAAGGGGCGGGAGCTGACCGCGCTGCGCCGGGACATGCAGTTCATCTTTCAGGACCCGTTCTCCTCGCTCAATCCGCGGATGAGCGTGGGCCGCCTGATCGGTGAACCGCTGGAGACGCATTTCCCGCAGATGACCGCAGCGGAGCGGCGCGGCAAGGTCGCGGAACTGCTGGGGCAGGTCGGGCTGCGGGCGGAACATGCGGGGCGCTATCCGCATGAGTTTTCCGGCGGTCAGCGGCAACGGATCGGGATCGCGCGGGCGCTGGCGTCGGCGCCGCGGCTGGTGATCGGGGATGAGCCGGTCTCGGCGCTGGATGTGTCGGTGCAGGCGCAGGTGATCAACCTGCTGGGCGATCTGCGCGACGCGCTGGGCCTGACGCTGGTGATCATCGCGCATGATCTGGCCGTCATCCGCCACATGAGCGACCGCGTCGCCGTGATGTATCTGGGCCAGATCGTCGAGCAGGGCCCGGTGGAGACCATATTCGACGCGCCGCGCCACCCCTACACGCGTGCCCTGCTGTCGGCGATCCCGGTGGCGGAACCGGGACGCCAGCGCAACCCGATCGCCCTGACGGGCGAGATGCCGAGCCCCGCGAACCCGCCCAAGGGCTGTCGGTTTCACACCCGCTGTCCCTTTGTGCAGGCGCGCTGCCGCACCGAAACGCCCGCCCTGCGCCCCACCGGCGCGGCGGGTCCGCAGATGGCCGCGTGCCATTTCTTTGAGGACATTGCCAGCGCCCATCCCGATGCGGTTCTGGCCGACGGCAAGCCGCGCTCGGCGGCGGTGCAGACCCGGTTTGCCATGTATCACGACGCGATGAAGGGGCTGGAACAACACCCCGTCGCCAAAAGCAAAAACCAAGAAAACGTCTCGAACCAACAAGGAGAGTAAGCCATGAAACTGATGGAAATGACCCTCGCCGCGGCCCTTCTGGGGGCGACGACGCTGGGCGCGCAGGCGGCGGACCTGCGGATTGCGCTGCAATCCGACGCCGATGTGCTGGACCCGGACCAGTCGCGCACCTTTGTGGGGCGCATCGTCTATGCCTCGCTTTGCGACAAGCTGGTCGACATCACCCCCGATCTCGAGATCATCCCGCAGCTGGCGACGGAATGGAGCTTTTCCGACGACGGCAAGCAGATGACGATGAAGCTGCGCGAGGGCGTCACATTCCACGACGGCACGCCCTTCAACGCCGAGGCGGTGGCTGCCAACATCAAACGCAGCCAGACGCTGGACGAATCGCGCCGCAAGTCGGAGCTGGCCTCGATCACCGGCACCGAGGTGCTGGGCGAATATGAGATCCGCATGGATCTGAAGGACGCCGACGCCACGCTGCTGGCGCAGCTTGCCGACCGCGCGGGGATGATGATCTCGCCCGCGGCGGCCGACAAGGCGGGTGCGGATTTCGGCCTGAACCCGGTCTGTTCCGGCCCGTTCAAGTTCAAGGAGCGCGTGGCGCAGGATCGCATCGTGCTGGAGAAATTCGCCGATTACTACGATGCGGACAAATACCACTTCGACACGGTGACCTTCCTGCCGATCCCCGACACGACCGTGCGTCTGGCCAACCTGCAATCGGGTGATATCGACATTCTGGAACGACTGGCCGCCACCGATCTGGCGCAGGCCAAGGCCGACCCGAACATCCAGGTCGAAAGCGCAGTATCGCTGGGCTATCAGGGCATCACCTTCAACGTGGGCAACGGCGACAAGGCGGATAATCCCTGGGGCAAGGACAAGCGGCTGCGCCAGGCGCTGAGCTATGCGATCGACCGTGAGGCGATCAACCAGGTGGTGTTCGAAGGCGCCTTTGCCGCCGGCAATCAGCCCTTCCCGCCGAATTCACCGTGGTATGACAAGGAATTCGCGGTGCCCAAGCGCGATGTCGCAAAGGCCAAGGCCCTGCTGGCCGAAGCGGGCTTTCCCGACGGCATCGACCTAGAGGTGCAGGTGCCCAACACGACCGTGCCGTTGCAGCTGATGCAGGTGGTTCAGTCGATGGCCGCCGAGGCCGGGATCCGCATCTCGCTGACGTCCAAGGAATTCGCGACGCTGCTGTCGGATCAGTCTGCGGGCGATTATCAGGCCAGCCAGATCGGCTGGTCGGGCCGGGTCGATCCCGATGGCAACATCCATCAGTTCATGACCACCGATGGCGGCATCAACGATTCCAAGTTCTCGAACCCCGAGGTGGACAAGCTGCTGAACGCGGCGCGCAGGTCCAACGACCAGGCCGAGCGCAAGAAAAGCTATGACGCCGCGCGCAAGATCCTAAACGAGGAGCTGCCGATCGTCTATCTGTACCACCAGACCTGGATCTGGGCGCTGAACAAGTCGATCAAGGGGTTCGTGCCCTACCCCGACGGCATGATCCGTCTGGAAGGCGTGACCAAGGAAGCAAGCTGATCGCTTTTGCGCGCCGCCGGCCCCGGTCGGCGGCGCCTCCCACTTGAAAGAATTTTTCATGCTGAGCTTCATCGCGCGACGTCTGGTGATCGCGATCCCGACCATCATCCTGATCTCGGTCTTCGTGTTCACGCTGCAAAAGCTGCTGCCCGGCGATCCGGTGCTGGCAATGGCGGGCGAGGAACGCGACCCGCAGGTGCTGGAATTCCTGCGCGAGAAATACCGGCTGAACGATCCCATTCCGATCCAGTACCTGACCTGGGTGGGCAATGCGCTGATCGGCGATCTGGGCATTTCGCTCAGGACCAATCAGCCGGTGCTGGAACTGATCGGGGAAAAGCTGCCGGTGACGATCCAGCTGGCGGTGATGGCGATGCTGTTCGCCTTGGTGATCGGCATTCCCGCGGGCATCCTGTCGGCGGTGAAAAAGGGGACGGTGACTGACTATGTGGCCAATGTGGTGGCGCTGTCGGGACTGTCCATTCCCAATTTCTGGCTGGGCATCATGCTGATCCTGCTGGTGTCGGTGAAATGGCAGCTGCTGCCGGCGTCGGGCTATGTGCCGCTGTCCGAAGATCCCGCACGGTCGATCATGGTGATGATCATGCCGGCCTTCGTGCTGGGCACGGCGCTGGCGGCGACGTTGATGCGCCACACCCGTTCGGCGATGCTGACCGTGCTGACGTCGGATTACGTGCGCACCGCGCGCGCCAAGGGGCTGGTGGAACGCCGGGTGATCCTGAAACACGCGTTCCGCAATGCGCTTACGCCCATCGTCACGCTGACCGCGCTGCTGTTCGGCGAACTGATCGCGGGCGCGGTGCTGACCGAGCAGATCTTCACCATTCCGGGCTTCGGCAAGCTGGTGGTCGATGCCGTGTTCAACCGCGATTACGCCGTGGTGCAGGGCATCGTGCTGGTGACGGCGGTGGGCTTCATCTTCATGAACCTGCTGGCCGATGTGGCCTATGTGCTGCTGAACCCGCGCCTGAGGAAACAGTGATGGCCCAATCCGCGACCCCCATCACCATCGACGCCCAAAGCGCGACCGATCCGGTGCTGTCCGCCCGGCCCGAAAACCGCGTATGGAAGAAATTCCGCAATCACCGCAGCGCCATGCTGGGCGGGCTGCTGGTGGCGTTCTTCGTGATTATCGCCGCCGCGGCACCGATCCTGCCGATCCCCGATCCCGCCGCGACCGATTGGGGCGCGGTGCGCAAGGCGCCCTCGGCCGCGCATTGGCTGGGCACGGACGAGATCGGCCGCGACGTGCTGGCGCGCATGATCTGGGGCGCGCAGGCGTCCTTGCTGGCGGGGGTGGTGTCGGTCGCCATCGCGGTCAGCATTGGCGTGCCGCTGGGCATTCTGGCGGGCTATTTCGGCGGCTGGACCGATGCGGTGATTTCCCGCTGCACCGAGGCGTTTCTGGCCGCGCCCTTCCTGATCCTGGCGATCGCGCTGGCGGCGTTTCTGGGGCCCAGCCTGACCAATGCGATGATCGCCATCGGCATTTCCGCCACGCCCATATTCGTGCGGCTGACGCGCGGGCAGGTGCTGTCGGTCGCCGCCGAGGATTACGTCGACAGCGCCCGCGCGATCGGCCTGTCGACGCCGCGGATCCTGGCGCGCTACATCTTTCCCAACGTGCTGCCGCCGGTTCTGGTGCAGGCCACGCTGACCATCGCCACCGCCATCATCGCCGAGGCCTCGCTGTCGTTCCTGGGGCTGGGCCAGCAGCCGCCCGCGCCGTCCTGGGGATCGATGCTGAACACGGCAAAGAATTTCCTGAATCAGGCGCCCTGGATGGCGCTTTGGCCCGGCATCGCGATCTTTCTGGTCGTGCTGGGCTTCAATCTTTTGGGCGACGGGCTGCGCGATGCGCTGGACCCGCGCGAACAGTAACCTCACGGAGATCTCATGACCGATTTCACCACCCGCCCGGAGATACGCGGAACCTTCGGTGTCGTCGCCACCACGCATTGGATCGCCTCGGCGGTCGGGTTCGGGGTGCTGGAGCGCGGCGGCAACGCCTTTGACGCGGCCGTGGCGGCGGGCTTCGCGCTCCAGATCGTGGAGCCGCACCTCAACGGACCCGCCGGCGATCTGCCGGTGATCTTTCACAGCGCCGACAGCGGCAAGACGCAAGTCATCTGCGCGCAGGGCGTCGCGCCCGCCGGTGCCACGATCGAACACTACAAGGCACAGGGGCTGACGCTGATCCCGGGCTCGGGGCTTTTGGCAACGGTGGTGCCCGGCGCCTTCGACGGCTGGCTGCTGATGCTGCGCGACCATGGCACGATGAGCTTGCGCGAGGTGATGCAGCCCGCGATCGACTACGCGCGCGACGGCCATCCGATGCTGCCGCGCGTGGCGAACACCATCGCCGACCTGGCCGGGTATTTCGCCGAGCAATGGCCCACATCCGCCGAGGTCTGGACGCCGGGCGGCGCGGCGCCCGAGGCCCACGCGCTGTTTTGCAACCCGGCCCTCGCGGCCACATATGAGCGTCTGGTCAGCGAAGGCGAAGCCGCGGGCGCCGACCGCGTGGCCCAGATCGACGCGGCCCGCCGCAGCTGGTCCGACGGCTTCGTCGCGCAGGCGATCGAGGATTACCTCAAGGACGCCGAGGTGCATGACGTGTCGGAGCAGAAGCACGCGGGCGTGCTGGCGCGCTCTGACATGGCGGGGTGGTCGGCCAGCTATGAGGACACGCTCAGCTACGACTACCACGGCTGGACGGTGCACAAGACCGCGCCCTGGTCGCAGGGGCCGGTGCTGTTGCAGGCCCTGGCGATCCTCAAGCATTTCGACCTGGCGTCGATGGACCCGATGGGTGCCGATTTCGTGCATACGGTGATCGAGGCGATGAAGCTCGCCTTTGCCGACCGCGAGGCCTATTACGGCGATCCCGCGCACAGTCAGATCCCGATCGCGCATCTGCTTTCGGATGCCTACAACGCCGAACGCGCGAAGCTGATCGGCGCATCCGCATCGGTGGAACAACGCCCCGGCCGGGTGCCGGGGCAAGAGCATCTGGCGGATGCCTACATCCGCCGCGCCGGGCAGGATTTCGGCGTGACCGAGGCGGCGCCGCAGGAACCCACGATGGCGCATCTGACCGAAAAGCGCGGCGATACGGTGCATCTCGATATCATCGACCGTTGGGGCAACGCCGTTGCGGCAACGCCCTCCGGGGGATGGCTGCAAAGCAATCCCGTGGTGCCGGGACTGGGCTTTCCGCTGAATTCGCGTGCCCAGATGTTCTGGCTGCAAGAAGGTCTGCCGACCTCGCTCGCACCGGGGCGCAGGCCGCGTACGACGCTGACCCCCAGCATCGCGGAAAAGGACGGCGCGCGGCTCGTCTTCGGCACGCCGGGCGGCGACCAGCAGGACCAGTGGCAGCTGGTCTGGTTCCTGCGTTTCGTGCATCACGGGCTGGATCTGCAACAGGGCATGGATGCGCCCCTGTTCCATTCGCTGCATTTTCAGGGCAGCTTCTTTCCGCGAAAGGCAAACCCGGGCGAGATGATGATCGAACCTTCCGTCGGCGAGGAGGTGATCGCGGAGCTGCGCGCGCGCGGTCACAAGGTCACCGTGGCGGAGCCCTGGTCGGTCGGGCGGCTGACGGCGGCGTTGCGCCATGCCGACGGGCGGCTTCAGGCGGCGGCGACCCCGCGCCTGATGCAGGCCTATGCGGTGGGGCGCTAGATCATGACCTATTCGCTGATCGCACGCGACGACCGGACCGGGGAAATCGGCATCGCCGTGGCCAGCCGCTTTTTCGCATGTGGCGCGGCGGTGCCCTATGTCGGGCGTCGCGTCGCGGTGGCCACGCAATCCTTCGTCAACCCGTTGTGGGGCACCGAAGGCCGCGCGCGGCTGGAGGCGGGCGAGACCGCCGAGGAGCTTCTGGCCGAATTCGCCGGTCGCGACGCGGGCGCACCGAGCCGCCAGTGCCACATGATGGACAGCGCGGGCAATTTCGCCGCCTTCACCGGCGCGGATTGTGTCGATTGGGCGGGGCACCGGACCGGGCGGCTGCATTCGGTGGCGGGCAACATGCTGACGGGCCCCGAGGTCGTGGCCGAGACCTTCGACGCGTTTGACGCCTTCGGGGCAGACAGCGACCTGCCGCTGGCGCAGCGCATGCTCGCCGCGATGGAGGCGGGCGAACGCGCGGGCGGTGACAAGCGCGGGCGGCAGGCGGCGGGGCTCGTGATCCACCGGGGCGAAGATCACGCCTTTCTTGACATCCGCGCCGACGATCACGCCGATCCGCTGGCCGAGTTGGCCCGTCTGCTGGACGTCGCCGGGGAGCGTTACCTGCATGTGGCCAACGCGATGCCGACGCGCGCCAATTTCTCGGGCACTCCCGACCGCGCCCCGATCGACGCCGCCATCGCCGAGGCCGAGCGCAACCGTCGTGCCGAGGGCCGCGCCAGCCGGTCCCTGGCGACGGACAGCACGGCGAAGTAACGCGCGGCAGGATGCGACCTGCTGCACCGCCGGGCTATTGGCGGGGCGTCGGGGCGGTTTCAAATGTCGGTCGATGCGGGTTATCTTGTTTGCAGGCGGGCGGCGGCCCCCATCAACGCGCCGTCAACGACAGGGGTGACCATGCGGATCGAACGACTGGACCATGTGAATCTGCGCACGACGCAGCTTGCGGCAATGATCGCCTGGTATGAAGAGGTGCTGGAACTGCACGTCGGCCCACGCCCCGATTTTCCGTTTCCCGGCGCCTGGCTCTATGCGGGCGACGTGGCCGTGATCCATCTGGTGGAGATCGACGGCAAACCGCTGGTCGGGTCCGAAGCGGGGCTGAAACTGGAACATTTCGCCTTTAGCGCCCGCGGCGCGGCGGCGCTGGAATCGCGCCTGCTGACGCGCAAGGCGGCCTTCCGGCGGAGCGTCAACGAGCAGACCGGCATCGCCGCTTTCAACCTGTGGGACCCCGACGGCAACCACATCCACGTCGATTTTCCGCTCGAGGAGTAGCGCCAGGCCGCCCTAGCCCGCACCGGGCAGCAGGCTCGACGGATCGATTCCGCGTTTTTCGGCGCTGGCACGGACGGCCTCGCGCAGCGCCCTGCTGCGGTCGAGCAGCCTGCGGAATCGTTCCTCGTCAAGCACCAGCAGCGTGGTGGGGGCGATCGCGTTCGCTTCGGCGCGGGGTGATTTTCTCATCAGAACCGCCATCTGGCCGAACATCTCGCCGCGCCCCAGCCGCCAGGTCTGGCCCGCGCTCCTCAGCTCCACCGCGCCCGAGGCGATGAAAAAGACGCTTTTCGTGGCGCTGTCCTTGCGGATGACAACGTCGCCCGCGTTGACGTAGCGCGGCTCCAGCGCGCGGCCCAGGCGTTTCAACGCGCGATCGTCGAATTCGCTGAACAACGGGAATTGACGGACGAGCGCCGTCCTTTGTAGCGCGATATCGAGGCGCGGGCGCGTTTCCGCGGCGGCGCGGCGCGCGGAAAGATCCTCCATCAGCGCGGTGTAGACCTCTGCGCCGATCAGCCCGTCCTCGCGCATCATCATGTATTCGCGCTCCTCCAGCCGCAGCGCCGTGCGCCGGATGAAGCGCCGCTCCAGCCGTTCGGCATAGCCGGGATATTGCAGCCGCAGCCCCTCCAGCGCGGTTTCCACCGCTTCGATCCGGCGCGACAGAAGCTCGTCCAGCAGATCGGCCACGCGGCGCCCGTGAATGCGTCGGATGCGCCCGTCGATAAAGCCGCCCAGATCGCGCAGGATCAGCCGCTGCGACAGCAGCAGCTCGAACCGGTCCGCCGTCATCCTGGCCAGCGGCGCGGCCAGGCCGAGCCTGCCGTTCAGCATGACGGCGGTTCGGAAGGCCGACCCGTAGGCGACGCTGCGCCGCGCCGCGCGCTGATAGCCGCTGCGGCCCTGCGAATGCGCCCCTTCGATCAGCCGGTCGGCGTCGGGCAGGATCTTTTCGGCCATGCGCGCCGATATCGTACGTTCGCGCACCCGGTTGAGAATCGCGTCGCGCTCATGACCCGCCAGCACGATCAGCCCCAGTGCGATCCGGTCGCGATCGAGGATGTCGGCGCTGTCTTCGGCGGCCCTCACCGCGTCGTCCAGCCGCTCGCCGAAGCGTTTGGCCTCGGACCGGATGATGTCGTGGCTCAGGTCGTAGTTTTCGGTGGTGCGCGCGATATCCTCGCGCACGGTCTGAAGCGCCACCGCGACGACTTGCCGCGACAGGGCCTCGTCGATGGGCGACAGCCGGTCGAGGCCCAGCCGACCGATGATCCATCGCAACGTGGTGCCCTGCACGATCAGCGTGAAAAGCGTGAAGCCCGTGGCGAGGATGCCCACCACGCGCTGGATGCCGTCCGGCACCCGGAAACTCTCGGTGACCGCCAGTGCCAGCGCCAGCGTCACCGCCCCGCGCAGCCCGCCCCACAGGATCGCGACGCGGTAGGGCCGCTCGACCGCGGGCGACAGCTTGAGCCGTGTCAGAAGCGGCAGCAGACCGAACAGGATCATCGCCCGCGCCGCGACCGCCGCGAGGATCACCACGCCGACCAGCAGGAAATCGTCAAGCCTGACCTCTTGCAACAGGCGGGGGATCAACAGCGCGGCGAGGATGAAGATCAGCGCCCCGGCCCAATGCGCCAGCACGTCCCAAAGCTCCCGCAGGTTGGCCCAGGCCTGCGGCGGCAGCCGTCCGGGCGCGGCCAGGTTGAGCGTCAGTCCCGCCGCGACCACGGCGATCACGCCCGACGCCCCGATGCTTTGTTCCGCTCCGATGTAGACAAGATAGGGCAGCGCGACCGACACCGAGATCTGCGCCAGCTCATGGCGGCTGAACAGCGCCATGACCCAGACGGCGATCCGCGCCGCCAGCCATCCGGTGAAGGCGCCGCCGAAGATCAGCATCGGAAACCGGGCGAGCGCCGCGCCAAGCTCGGGGTCGGGCATTCCCAGCATGACGAAGCCCATGAACAGGCCGAAAAGCGCGATGGCGGCGGCGTCGTTGAGCAGGCTTTCGCCCTCGATGATGCGGGCAAGCCGACGCGGCGCGGAGATGGAGCGAAAGATGGAGACCACCGCCGAAGGGTCGGTCGTCGAGACGATCGCGCCGATCAGCAGACAGGCGGCCAGCGGCAGTGCGCTGGACCAGGCGAGGGCGTATCCGACGCTGAGCGTCGCCACCACCACCGCCACCACCGCCAGCACCAGGATCGGCACCCAGTCATCCAGCATCCGGCGCAGGTTCATGCCCAGCGTCGCCTGAAACAGCAATGTCGGCAGAAACACGTAGAGGAAGACGTTGGAGCGGATCGGCAACTCGAGGATCGCTTCGGCCACGGGGTTCAGCGCATCGGTCAGCGAGGTGCGCAGGAAAAAGGTCGCGCCCAGGCCGATCATCACGCCCAGAACCGCCAGTATCACGCTGTAGGGCAGCCGCAGCCGTGCGGCCAGCGGCTCGGCCGCGCCGATCACGAGGAACAGCGACGCGATGATCGTGGTGATGACGATGATATCCATATGCGACGCATAGCAGATGGAATTTGCGCTGCACGCGGCATTTTGCGCCCGGCAGCCATGCAGATCCGCCATCGCGCGCCTGTCGCCCCGTTCCGGGCAAGAGCAGGTGCCCCAGCCCGCAACCCGCCCTTGTCGCGCCCCTCCGGGCTATGAGGCGATGGCCAGCCCGTAGCCCAGCCCCAGCACGATTCCGTAAAGCGTCTGTGCCGCGACCGTTATTATCGGCGTGGCGCGGCCGTAGTTCAGGCCGAACGCGCCCGGCGGCTCGACAAGGCCCAGATCGTTCATGCCGCCGTAGTCGCTGGCCACGCGCGGGTGGACATAGGGCAGGGTGCTCATGAACACGGTAATCAGAAACGCCCCGTGCGCAAGCCCCGTCAGCAGCCCGACGCCGGTGAGCGACCAGAGTCCGAGCCCGGCAAAGCTGCCCAGGATCAGCGCGTAGAGGAATGCGAAGATCCAGCCGCCCAGCAGATAGGCGACGTATCCCGCGATGATGGCGCGTCGCCGGTCGTCCGTCACGAAGGTGCCGAAGAGGAACGGCAGGCTCATGCGGGAAATCCCGCCAAGCTGGGCGCCTTCCATCAACGTCGCCATGCCGACGCTCGCGATCAGACCCCATAATGCCCAGGCGGGCCAGTTGTTCAGGGCAAGTTCAAGGGCTGTCATCGGCTTTCCTTTCGCGCGGCACGGGCATCGCTGACGGCCAGCAGCGCCCCGACCAGCCCCGCGTGGGAAAAACCCTGCGGGAAGTTTCCGAGCTGCGCGCCCGTCTCCGGGTCCAGCTCCTCGGACATGAGCGACAGGTCGTTCGCGCGGTCGAGAAGGGCCGCAATCCGCGCCTCGGCCGCGTCGATATCGCCCCTGCGCGCCAGATAGTCCGCGGCCCAGAAGCCGCAGGCGGTGAACGTCCCCTCGGTCGATGGCATGCCGTCCACCCCGTCGGCGTAGCGCCGCATCTGCGCGCCATGGCCCAGCTGTCGCTCGATCGCCTCATAGGTGGCGATCATGCGCGGATCGTTGGCATCGATGAAGCCCAGACGCGGCATCAGCAGCAGGCTCGCGTCCAGCCAATCCTGTCCGTAGGCCCCGCTGAACGCGCCCAGCCGGGGGTTCCAGGCGCGTGCCAGGATGTTCTCGCGGATCGCGTCGCGCTCCTGCACATGCTGCGCGGGGTCGTCGGTCAAGGAGCCGCTGCGGCACAGCTCGCAGAACGCATCCAGCGCCGCCCAGCACATCACCTTGGAATAGGTGTTGTGGCAGCGGGGGCCGGGCATTTCCCACAGGCCGTCGTCGGGCAGCGACCACTCGCGCGCCGCGGTATCGGCATAGCCTTTCAGTCGACGCGCCTCGGATCGCGACAGCGTGCCGCCGTGTTTCGCGAAAGTCCGCGCCGCTCCGACGATGGAGCCGTAGGCGTCGAGCTGAAGCTGCGGCTGCGCGGCATTTCCCCGGTGTACCGGGCCGGAGCCTCGATATCCCTCCAGCGACTGGATCTTGTGTTGCGTGATGTCGACGCGGCCGAACACGGTATAGAACGTGTTGAGCCGGGGCGAGGTCAGCTGCGTCGCGTAAAGCAGCCAGCGCAGGAAGGCCGCGCCCTCGTCCATGCAGCCGACCGCGACGAAGGCGTTCAGCATGAACGACGCATCGCGCAGCCAGCAAAAGCGGTAATCCCAGTTCCGCCCCCCGCCGATCGCTTCGGGCAGGGATGTGGTGGCCGCCGCCAGCACCGCCCCCGACATGCTGAAGGTCAGCAGGCGAAGCGTCACCACCGACCGGATCAGCGCCGCGCGGAACGGGCCGTCGTAGTCGATCTGATCCACGAAATCGCCCCACCATTCCAGCGTCGCCGCAAGCTCTCGGCGGGATGCGGCGCCCATCGGGGGCACCACACCGGGCGCGCCCTGGCAATACGACAGGCAGAAATGGCGCGTCTCGCCCTTTCGCAGACGTTCCTGCCCGGTCAGCGTGCCCTGTCCCGAAGGCGCCAGCGCGACGTCCGATTGCAGCAGCATCCAGTCGCGCCCGTCGGCCACCCGCCATGCGCCGCCCTTGAGGCCGACGATATCGGGCACCTGCGCGCCATAGCCCGGACGCGGCGAAAAGCTGACGGCGACGCGCGGGCTTCCCTCCAGCGCTTCGACCAGACGCAGCACCCTGCGCGTCGGGCCGAGCCCGCGGGTGCCGTGCAGCCCCATCGGCATGAAATCGGTGACTTGCAGGACGCCGTCGTCGCTGCTCACGCGGGTGCGCAGCACGGCGGAATGACCGATATAGCAACGCTCGATCCGGTCCGGTGCGGGGGCGCCGACGAAAAAACGTCCGCCGCGCTCGCTGTCGAGCAGCGCGGCGAACCACGCGGCATTGTCGAAATTCGGCAGGCACAGCCAGTCCAGCGCGCCGTCGCGCGCGATCAGCGCGCCGGTCATCGTGTCGCCGATCAGAGCGTAGTCGCCGATCGGCGCATAGCCGCGATCGCGCAGGGGCAGGGTCGCGCCGGGCGCTGTCACAGCTCGCCCCTGCGGCCCATTTCGACCATCCGGTCCCCGATCCGCGCGGAATTGGCCACGATGGTCAGCGCCGGGTTCACCCCGCCCGCGGTCGGCATGAGAGAGCCGTCGCAGATCCACAGATTGGGAATGTCCCAGGTGCGCCCATCGGAATCCGTCACCGACTCCTCGCGGTTGCTGCCCATTCGGCAGCCCCCCATCAGATGCGCGGTGCTGGCGGTTTCCAGCAGGTCGTGCCCGCCCGCGGCTTCCAGCATCTGCTTCATGAACCGCAGCGAATGCTTGTAGAGCCGCTTGTCGTTGTCGCAATAGCCGAAGGTGACCCGGGCACGCGGGATGCCGAATTCGTCCTGCTCGTCGCTCAGCGTCACGCGGTTGCGCGCCTGCGGCATGGTCTCGCCCACGATCTTGAGCCCGGCCATGCGGTTATAACGCGCCATCCGCTCGCGCAGCTCCATCCCGAACGCCCCGGTCGAGGTGACGAGCGTGCCCGCGAAATCGCCCGGCAGCGGACCCTGGCTCATGAAGGAATAGCCGCCGTGGAAATCGCGCGAGGGATCATCGTCATCGTAGTTCCAATGTTCGCAGCAGGCCATCGAGGGCGGCCCCTTGTACCAGCGGATCTCCTCGTCCATCTCGGCCCAGACAGCATGGTTGGAATGGACCATGAGATAGCGTCCGACCTGGTCGGAATTGTTGGCCAGCCCGTTCGGATGCGCCTTGCAGGCGGAATTCAACAGCAGCCGGGGTGTCTCGATCGAATAGCCCGCGACGATGACGTTCCGGGCCTTCTGGAAATGGCGCCCGCCGTCGCGGTGAAATTCCACCCCCGCGACGCGGCCGTCGGCGCCGGTCTCGATGCGCGCGACCATGGCGAGGTCGCGGATCTCGGCCCCGGCGGCCAGCGCGCGGGGGATGTAGGTGACCAGCATGGATTGCTTGGCGTTGGTCGAACAGCCGATCTTGCACATGCCGCGATAGACGCAGGGCGGCGACTTACCGCGCGGGGCGGAAACGGTTGCCAGCGGCGTGGGCGACCAGGGCACGCCCAGCGCCTCGGCGCCGCGCGCGAGCACCAGCCCGGCCGCGTTGACCTCATGCGCGCGGTAGGGATAGCGGCCGCGCCGCGGCCCCCAAGGGTAGTTGATCGGCCCCGAGATCGCCATCGCGCGCTCGGCCTCGGCGTAGTAGCGCCACATCTCGCGCCAATCGACCGGCCAATCCACCGCATAGCCCAGCTTGCTGCGCGATTTGAACCAGTCCGGCCGGAAGCGCAGCGAGACCATCTGGAAATGCGTGGTGGAGCCGCCGACCGCACGGCCCGAGTTGTTGGCGCCGAGTTCCAGCGGGTCATCCCCGCCGGAAATCCGCGGGTCCAGCCAGTAGAGCTTGTCCTGCTCCCGCTCGTCCGAGGCGAAATCCGACAGCGGCCGCCAGAACGGTCCGGCGTCGAACACGACGACCGAATGGCCCGCCTCGGCCAGCTTCATCGCCAGCACCGAACCGCCGCAGCCCGCGCCCACGATGGCAAAATCGACCTCCTCGTTCAGGCTGTGCTGGCGCATCGGAACCCAGCCGTCGCGGCTGAACACGTCGGGCGCGCGGCCGTCCACGGCGCGGGGGCGGTCTTCGGCCCCATGCGATGCTCGTCCTATGCTCATCTCATGTCTCCTGCGGGCTGTCCGGCCAATTTCCGTAGGGGGCTTCCCAGCGGTCGATGCGGTCGGCGCCGAGCCGCACATAGCCGCGCGGCGAGGCCGGGCCACCGTAGCCGATTTCGCTCATGCCCTGGGGCTGGCTGTAATAGATCGACACGATCGTCTTGAGGACGGTATCGCGCAGGAACCGCTGCGCGGGCAGGCCATCCCATGCGGCCTTGTCGGTCAGGTCGCCGTCGTCGACGGCCTTCAGGATGGCGTCGGCCGCCGGGCCGTCCAGGTCGGCAAAACCGCATCCGTGCCGTGCCTGCGCCTCCGCATCGAGCGCGGCCAGCCCCTGACGCCAGGCCGCCGCGGGGGGGGGCATGTCGGCGCGCCGGGTGCCGGTGCCCCGGTTGTGGTAAAGATCGGTGTCGATGAAGGGGGCGATGGCGACCGGCTCCTCCCGTTCGGGTTGCGGGATGACGCGGGCGCAGAGCGCCTCCAGCACGCGCCATTCGGCCTGCGTGAAAAACCGTCTCGGGGGCGGTGTCATCCGGTCGCGCAGCACCTGCCGCGTCTGGTCGTTGAAGGAGGGCGTGTCCCATTTCCCGAGGACATCATACCCGCGATAGGGGGCCGAGAATTCATCGCTCATTGCAGTTCTCCGCATCGCTGAGCAGATCGAGCGCTGCAAGCCCTGCCAGCCCCAGCCCGGCAAAGCTGATCGGCGCGGGCGTCGGCGGCCCGGTCAGCACGTTCTGGCGCCAGTTCGACCAGCCGCCCATGTTGCGCCCGACGCCGTAGATGTGAAAGCCCGTCCCCACGAGACCCAGGACGCTGACGCTGTTGAGAAGCGCCCGCGTGGCCCGCCTCTTGCGCGCCTCAGGGCGCAGCGCCAGGTGCAGCAGCGCGAGCGCCGCCGCCGGGGGCACGGTGACGGGCAGGACCATGGCCGGGTTGTGAAACGCACCGCGGAAATGCAGCAGCGCGACCTCGGCCGTCTCGCCCAGCAGGGAAAGCCCGGCCAGCCCGGCCAGCGCGCGCCCGTTGCGCTGGCTGTCATCGGGCCGCATCGCGATCAGCTCGGTCGCAAGCCCCAGCAAGCCCGCCACCGTCAGCGCCCCCGGCGCGCCGATCGGGGCCGCGTAGAAGAGGTTGTTCCAGCTGATCCCGCCCGGCCGCTTGGTGATATTGTAAAAGTGGAAGCCCAGCCCCAGCAGCCCGGTGACGAAGCTGGCCGCATGGGCGGCGCGGGCGCCGTTTTCGCGCGGGCCCGTTCCCGGTTCCGCCAGAGACGCGGCCACGGAAATCGCGGCGAGGCTGGGGGCGATATACATGGCGCGGTTGTGAAACCCGCCGCGCAGATGTTCCATTGCGCTGTCCAGCAGAACCGAGGCGCCGAGGATCGCGGCGCCGTCGCGGGTGCGCCGGATGCTCTTTTGATGCGCGCTTGCCCGGTGCCGCCCCCGCAGCGCGCGCCCGACCAGCGCGGGCACGACCAGCCCGACGCCCAGCCCGACGATCACCCGGCCCAGCCCGATGTGGTTGCGGCGCGCGTGTTCCGCCGGGGGGACGTCGTGACGGTCCGAAACGCTCATCTCGACCGCCGACGATTGCCATGCCGCGCCCGCTGCAGCAGCGCGCCCGCCATCAAGCCCAGCAGACCCAGCCCGCCCGCGACCACCAGCGCATCGCGGTGCTCTGTCGCCCAGATGGCGGGCGAACGCTCCGTCGCCTGACCGTCGAAGCGGCCATGCGCACCGGGGTCGCCCTCGACGGTCTCGTACAGGTTGTCGGGCCGGTCCGGCAGCCTCTCGTCGGTCAACTGCCCCTCGAAGGCCGTACGCGCGACATAGCGGTCGCCGATGCCCGGCGCGATCTTTTCGCTCATGATCGCCTTGAAGGAGGAAAACCCCAGCCAGTATTCGCGCCGTGGCTTGTGCGCGGCATGCCAGATCGCATCGGCGATCGCCTCTGGCTGGAAAATCGGTGGCACCGGCATCTGCCGATAGCCCATCTTGTTGCGCGCCCAGCCGAATTGCGGGGTGTTGACGCCAGGCAGCTGCACCGCCGTCACCTTCACGTTGGACTGATCGTGGATCAATTCGGTCCGCAGGCTGTCGGTGAACCCGACGACGGCGCTTTTCGCCGCGCAATAAGCCGATTGAAGCGGGATGGATCGGTAGGCCAGCGCCGAGCAGACCTGCACGATCACGCCGCGGTCGCGCACGCTCATCCGTTTGAGCGCGGCAAGCGTGCCGTGCACCGTGCCGAGGTAGGTCACCTCGGTCACGCGGCGATATTCGTCGGGCTGCATGTCGCCCGCACGGGCCAGCACCGTGACCATGGCGACGTTGATCCAGATGTCGATGGGTCCGAAGGCGGCTTCGGTCCGCGCGGCCGCGTCCTCGACGGCGGCGGCGTCGGCGACATCCAGCGGCAGGACAAGGGCCTCGCCCCCGGCCCGCCGAACCTCCTCTGCCGCGACTTCCAGACGTTCGCGGTTTCGTGCGATCAGTGCGATCCTCGTGCCGGGGCCTGCAAAGCGGCGGACGGTCGCGCGACCTACCCCCGCCGATGCCCCGCTGATAACGACCGTGGACATGAATTGGCCCCCGCAGTTCTCGTTCAGCCGACGGCCACATGTGCCGTCCTGCTTCTTCAACGATCTTCCCGCCGGGCCGTTCCAAGGAAATTCGGATGACCCCGGCTTTTGGCCTGGATTTTCCGCTCGCCCGGGAACCTTGGGGCGGGCCTTGGGGTAGTGTTCACGAGGCTTCGACAGGAGGACAGCATGGACGATCTGGGCAAAACCCGCTGGGTGTTCGTCGACGGGTACATCCCGGCCTGGAGCAACGGCCCCGGCCCCGAGATGGTCAGCCACGAAGCGATCTGCGTCCTGAACGCCGGGGGGCAGGTCGCGAAGGTCGAACTGACGGTGTTTTTCGCCGATCGCGATCCCGTCGGCCCCTATAGGCTGGACGTTCCGGCGCGGCGGACGCTGCACCAGCGGCTGAACGAATTGACTGACCCCGCGCCGATCCCCCCGAACCTGAGCTACGCCTGCGTTCTGACGTCTGACCGGCCGGTGGTCGTGCAGCACACCAGGCTGGACTCGCGTCAGGCGGAAAACGCGATCTTCAGCACCATCGCCTATTCGGGGTGATTTCCGGCCCGCCGCCCGCCGCCCGCCGCGAGGCGGCGGCGCGTCCCGTCAGATCGCGACGCGGAAGGTGTCGGCGTCGGCCTGCTTGAGCGTCAGCCCCAGCCCGGGTGCGCCGTTGGCGGCGATGCGCCCGCCCGAGGGCTGCGGCGCGCCGTCGAAAAGCATGTGCTCGATCCTGACGTGGTCGTGAAACCATTCCAGATGCACCGCCTTCTGCGCCGCGAGGCAGGGGTGAATATGGATGGCGGGGGCGCAATGGGCCGAAAGCGGCGTCTCATGCGCTTCGCAGAGCCCGGCGGCCGCCATGAACCCGGTGATCCCGGCGCAGCGGGTGGCATCGACCTGCAACACGTCTACCGCGCCCGCCGCCAGCATGTCGCGGAAATAGCGCGTATCGAAGCCGTATTCCCCTGCCGTGATATCCATGCCCGCAGGTCCCCGATCGCGCAGGAGGCGCAGACCGTCCAGATCATTGGACGATACCGGCTCCTCCAGCCAGACGACGCCACATGCCGCGGCCTTATCGGCAAAGGCGAGCGCGCGCTTGCGCGAAAGCGCGCCGTTCAGATCGGTGAAAAGCTGCACCTCGGGACCGATAGCCGCGCGCGCGCGGCGCATTCGGCCCCCGTCGGCCTGCGGATCGCGGCCGACCTTCATCTTGACCATGGTGAACCCCTCGGCCGCCCAGCCGCCCAGCTGGCTTTCCAGTCGCGCGTCGTCGTAGGAGGTGAAGCCGCCCGAGCCGTAGACCGCCAGCCCGTCCCGCGCGCGGCCCAGCAGCCGGGCCAGCGGGACCCCCAGGAGCTTGGATTTCAGATCCCACAGCGCCACGTCGACGGCGGAAATCGCCATCGAGGTGATCCCCGGCCGCCCCAGATTGCGCGTCGCGTGGATCATCGCGTGCCAGATGGCGGGAATATCCATCGCGTCGCGGCCCACCACCTGGGTCTGCAACACCGACGCGATGAACCGACCGGCCGAGATATCGGCATAGGTATACCCCAGCCCCGTCCTGCCCCCGGCGGTCAGGGTGACGAGCACCATCGTGGTCGCGTCCCACTGCAGCGTGCCGTCGCTTTCCGGCGCATCCGTGGGGACGGTATAGGCGGCGACCTCGAGCGCTTCGATTTTCGCATCCATGTTCTGAACCTCCTGTCCATGAGCGCACGCCCGGGGGAGAGGGCGACATCGTCGCCGCCTGCCGGGCGACAGGCCGCAACGCCGGGGACGCGCGCCGCGCTCTCAGGCCGTCAGCCGCTTGAAGGTCTGCCACAGGATGCCGACCTCATCCGGGTCGCCCTTGGTCAGCGCCTTGGCGTAGCTTTTGGCCTGCGAAAGCGTGATGTGAGGCGGCAGGGTGGGCACGTCGGGGTCGACATGGGCGTCGATCACCACCGGCCGGTCGGCGGCGAATGCCTGATCCCAGGCGGGGCCGACATCCTCGGGCCGCTCCACGCGCAGGCCCATGAGGCCGAGCGATTCCGCATAGCCCGCATAATCGAACCGCGGCACGTCCTGCGTCTTGGGGACATCGGGGCTGGAGGACATGGCGCGCAGCTCCCAGGTGACCTGGTTGAGATCATTGTTGTTCAGCACCGCGATCACCAGCCGGGGGTCGGACCATTCCTTCCAGAACTTGGCGACGGTGATGAGCGCGTTGAGCCCCAGCATCTGCATCGCCCCGTCCCCCACGAAGCCCACCGCGACGCGGTCGGGGTAGCAGAACTTGGCCGCCGTCGAATAGGGCACGCCCGGGCACATGGTGGCCAGCGTGCCAGACAGCGACGCCTTCATGCCGGAGCGGATCTTGATGGCGCGCGCGAACCAGTTCGCCGAAGAACCCGAATCCGCCGAGATGATCGCGTTGTCGGGCAGGCGCGAGGATGCTTCCCAGAACAGCAGCTCCGGGTTGACGGGGTCGGCCTCCTTCATCGTACGGGCTTCGGCGCCTTCCCACCATTTGGTGACGCGGGCCTCGATGTCGTCGCGCCACGAGGTATCCTCGCGCGCCTTGAGGTGCGGGACCAACGCGCGCAGCGTCGCCGCCGCATCGCCCACCAGGTTGACCTCCATCGGGTAGCGGATCGATTCCATCGCCGGGTCGAGGTCGATCTGCACCGCACGCGCCTTGCCCTCCTTCGGCAGGAATTCCGAATAGGGGAAACGCGATCCGATCATGAGGAAGGTGTCGCAATGGCGCATCATCCAATCCGACGGCTCGGTGCCCAGCAGGCCGATCTGCCCGGTGACGAACGGCAGATCGTCGGGCAGGACCGCCTTGCCCAGCAACGCCTTGGCCACGCCCGCGCCCAGCAGATCGGCGACCTCGGTCAGCTCCTGCGCGGCGCCGAGGGCGCCGGCACCGGCCAGAATGGCCACCTTCTTGCCTGCGTTCAGAACCTCGGCGGCGCGGGTCAGGTCCGCCTGTTCGGGCACCACGCGCGGCGCGGAAAAGCCGATGCCCGAGTGGACCGTGCCATGCGCGTGGGGCGGCTTTTCGACCGCCTTTTCCTCCTGCACGTCATTGGGAAAGATCAGGGTGGTCACGGTCCGCTTCGACATGGCGATCCGCATTCCGCGGTCGATCAGATGGCGGGCCTGGGCGGGCGCCATGCAGGTCTGCACATAGTCGCGCGCCACATCCTTGAACAGCGTCTGAAGATCGACCTCCTGCTGGTAATTGCCACCGATCGCGGCGCGCGCCTGCTGGCCCACGATGGCCAGAACCGGCTGGTGGTCCAGCTTGGCGTCGTAAAGACCGTTCAGAAGGTGGATCGCACCGGGCCCGGAGGTGGCGAGACAGACGCCCACCTCGCCGGTCCATTTGGCATGGGCGCAGGCCATGAAGGCCGCTTCTTCCTCGTGCCGCGTCTGAACGAAATCGATCCGGTCATCGCGCCCCAGCGCCGCGACGAGCCCGCCGATCCCATCACCGGGAAACCCGTAGATTCGCCGCACACCCCATTCGTGAAGCCGTGCGAGAATGAAATCACCAACAGTATCCGCCATCTCGGTACTCCTAACGCGTTCAACAAGACACGGGAATCAACAGGCCAGCGAAGTGAAGGTTCCGAAGGGCAAACGCCGCGAGGGCGATCCGCTTGTACACCTTGATAAAAGCGAGGGTCGCGAGGGCCGCGCGCTGCGGCGGCGCGTTTTACCGATCAAGCGGGCCGGAGGAGCAGGGCGCCGACACCGGACGAGCACGGCAGCGCCCCCGCACGGTCGCGTTAAATTGAACGCGGCCCAGCAGGCGGAAGCCGACCCCGGCCGGCAGGAAGGCCAGCCCGAACACGGCAAGGACAGGGGCGGAGAGCATTCCGAACCGCCCCCGGTCGCTGGCGGCCTTCACGATGCCCATGGCTGTCTCCCCTGTCGGAACGGCGGGCGTCAAAGGCCGACCGGCGGCCGCGGCCCCCGACGCCGAGGTCAAATCAGCGGTCACAACGACCGGCTGAAGCCGGTGTCCTTCTCGGCCCGTTCCCACAGCCTGACCATGACCGGCTTGTCATGGGCATAGGGCTCCGGCGTGCCACGGCCGACCGGACCCACCCATTCCATTCGCCCTACGGGGCCATAGAGCGCGCGTCCGGCAAGGCCGTGCTCGGTGGTGCACATCACCTCCGGGTAGGCGCCTTTCTCGGCCGATAGAACTATCGGCGACAGCGACATCAGCCCGAACATGATCCGGCTGCCCCAGCCGCCGCTGGTGCTGATGAGCGAGGTGCGCGCCGCGCCGGGGTGGCAGACATAGACCGCGACGTTCTTGCCCGACGCCGCCACCCGGTCCTGAAGCGCATAGACGAACATCATCTGCGCCAGCTTGCTCTGGCTGTAGACGGGTTGGCGCTATAGCCCTGTTCCTAGTTCATGTCGTCGAAACGGATGGTGCGCAGACGCATCTTGTAGCCGAGGCTCGCCACGACCCCGATCCGGCCCCCGATTCCTCGATGCGGTCGAACAGCATCCCGCAGAGGGTGAAGTGGCCGTAGTGGTTGGTGCCGATGGGATGCAGAACCTCGCAGATGAACTTCAGGATGATGTCCTGCTCGGCAGCATAGAGACGGAAGCGCGGGCCGCTATAAACCCCATCCTGTGGCCAGTCGAAGTTGTTGATGCAGTGCTGCCAGATGTCCTGCTCGGCGTTCTGGAACCGGCTGTCATGAGAGGGCAGGGAGATCAGATCAAAGATCCGGCTGAGAAAGGCAATTTCATCCAAGGCGCCGTGCCAGACAGTCTCCCTAGCGCACATCTCGTCGAGGATGGCGGCGCGTGTCCGTTCGCGGATCATCCCGTCGGACAGACGCCGCCCCGGCGGGGGCGCGCGCATCGGCGAGATCTCCGCGCTCACCCAGTATCCATTGTCCTTGCCTGTGACGAGTTCGAGGTTCTTCGAGATGATCCCGGCGATCTCATCCCGGATGTCTTCGATCGACACGAAAACGCTGACTGGGACGCGAAGAAAGACGGTCCAGAGTTCGGTGCTGCCATCCCAATTGTCGTAGCCGACCTCGTCGATCTCGATGTCTGCCTGGCTCATGGCGCGGAGAGCATCGTGTTCGCCCTTCTGGCGAAGGAGCTCCGCCACGGTGGGCAGGCTGCAGCATGAGAGCCGCTGGTCGGCGATCCTGTCGATTTCGTCGAATATTGGCTGTGCGCCGTAGACGCTGAGCGAATGGGTTAAGAAGGCCGAGGTGGATCGTGGCGACCGAACCGGGATCACGACCGAGATGGCCGAGAAGATGAAGGCGCTGGAACGCGAGAACCGCGAGCTGAAGCAGGCCAATGAGATCCTGCGAAAGGCGTCTGCATATTTTGCTCAGGCGGAGCTCGACCGCCGGTC
>NZ_JBRBUA010000055.1:0-4801 GCF_052826345.1 Brevirhabdus sp.
TTAGGGCTTCCAGCGCGACCTTCGCCTTGAACTCAGGCGCGTGCTGCTTCCGTTTCGACATCTCTGATCTCCTTCTCGTCGAAGATCAGCAGAATGCAAATCGTAGCTTATGTCAGTGTCCGAATTTCGGGGGGTAGCTCACTACCTTGCGAGGAATTCCATCGAAGAACCCGGAGATGTCCGAGCGCACGAAGAATGTATGATCACTTTTGAACGCGTCACTCAGAAATTTTAGAGCGTGTGGGACTGAACGATCTGGAACACCACCGAAGCTGCTCTGCTGACGTCCTGCTTGGCGCGCAACCTCAACCTTTTCCTGTAGGGTATCGAGCAGCGCCCGTTCAACAATCCGGTTGTGGACAGATGCCATGACGATGCCGCGCTTGCCGCCGCTGCTTTTCGCTTTCAGGACACCTTTCTGCGGGTCGAATTCAAACGTTCCCTCACGAAGCCGTCTCTGAATCCGCAATATGTCCCTGTTTGCAGTGCGCTCGAAGTCCTCGATCGCACTGCGGGTTTCCTCAGCTTTTGATCGAGCTCCGTTCGTGCGAATCCTGCGCCAAGCCTTATGGAGCGTCTCTTGTTTGCGGCAGAGTTCGAATAATTTCCCCATGAGCACTCGTTCTCTCTGGCGGACGCATCGGTAAGCCTCGTCCTGCCTCTGAAGTTGCCTGTCGCTTCCACGGACCGCTTCCGGCATCGCTGGGATGCTCGGTCACGGCGACCGACCCGGGCTGTCGGGGCGCGAGGCCCGTCGACCCGAGGCCGCCCCCCATCGGATCGGCGCTCAGCATGAACCCGGCGATGAGGATGACGGCGTAAAGCGTCGCCGAGGAAAACTCCGCGACGACAGAGAGCCAGCCCCAGGGACCAGCATTGTGTAGCGTGGGGGCGCCGAAGCCCGCATTCTCGCCTTGTGACGAGCATACCGGTTTTTGGCCGGTGTCAAGGGCTGCGCGCACGCCGCGCCCAGGCAGAGCCGAAACGTAATCTCAGTGACCATCCGATACTCCTGTTTCTCAAGTCCGAGGAGGGCTATGGCCGGTTCAGAGGCAGGGCTCGCCTGTCGCTTCCACGGACCGCTTCCGGCATCGCTGGGATGCTCGGTCACGGCGACCGACCCGGGCTGTCGGGGCGCGAGGCCCGTCGACCCGAGGCCGCCCCCCCATCGGATCGGCGCTCAGCATGAACCCGGCGATGAGGATGACGGCGAAGCATTATTATCATAACGCGTGTAACTGTCGTGTCAACTATATATCGAATTGCCTACTACATCTTGCGGATCATGTGGATGGCTCGTGGATTTGTGCAGACATCTCCGCCCTGATGGACAGGAATTGATGGTCAAATGGCCATCTGAACGGATCAGATGGCCAAGTTATGGTGGTCGCTTCAACAGCACTACGCGCGTCACCCACCACACTTCGAATGCCCGCAGTCGGCGCAGGTCATGCAGCCTTCGACCATCCGCATCGCGTATCCGCCGCATGCGGGGCATGCGGGGCCCTGGGGTTGGCCCAGGTTCACGACCTGCGCCCGGGGGTCGCTTTTCAGGCCCATGCCCTCGCCCTCGATGAAGCCTATGGCGATCAGGTGGCCCTCGATCACGCCGCCGATGGCCGCCAGGATCGAGGGGATGTATTTGCCGCCCATCCAGGCGCCGCCGCGGGGGTCGAAGACGGCTTTCAGCTCCTCCACCACAAAGCTGACGTCGCCGCCGCGCCGGAAGACCGCCGAAATCATGCGTGTCAGCGCGACGGTCCAGGAAAAATGCTCCATGTTCTTGGAGTTGATGAAGACCTCGAAGGGGCGCCGGTGGCCGTTCAGCACGATGTCGTTCACGGTGATGTAGATCGCGTGTTCGGTGTTGGGCCAGCGCAGCTTGTAGGTGTTGCCCTCCAGCGTCTCGGGGCGGTCGAGCGGCTCGGAGATATAGACGACATCGCCGTGCGGGGTGGCGGGTTCGGCGTCGGTGTTGGCGATGACTTCGGGGGCGGGTTCGCTGCCGAAAAGGAGCCAGCCGGGAGAAACCTCAAGAGCACTAGCAAGGCGCGCAGCATTCGCCTTAGACGGCTCTACTCCCTTAAGGTATTTCGCAAGAGAGCTGGCATCCACGCCGCTCGATTTTGCAAGTTCGGCTTGTGTGGCAAAAGCTGAATCAGAAAATGCTTTCTGCAAACGCGCCGTGACACTCCCCCCCTCCTCACTCGCCGTCAAAACGCTCCCCGTCACGTCGTTCGGCCGGTAGGTCGTGCAGCCTTTGCAGCCCTGATCCCAGGCGGCCATGTAGACCTCCTTGAAATCGTCAAAGCTGATGTCGGCGGGGCAGTTGATGGTCTTGGAGATGCTGGAATCGATCCAGGGCTGCGCCGCGGCCTGCATGCGCACGTGATCCAACGGCGCAAGGGTCTGGGCGTTGACGAAATGCTCGGGCAAGGGCGCGTCGCCCTTCAGGTCGCGCCACATCTGCACGGCGTAGTCGACGACCTCCTCCTCGGTGCGCGATCCATCCTTTTGCAACACCTTGCGGGTATAGGCATAGGCAAAGACCGGCTCGATGCCGGAACTGACGTTGCCCGCATAAAGGCTGATCGTGCCGGTGGGCGCGATCGAGGTCAGCAGCGCGTTGCGGATGCCCTTGGCGGCGATGGCCTCGCGCACGTCGCCGTCCATGTGGCGCAGGCTGCCGCTGGCCAGGTACTTGTCGGCGTCGAACAGCGGAAAGGCGCCCTTTTCCTCGGCCAGATCGGCAGAAGCCAGATAGGCGGCGCGCGCGATGGCCTTCATCCAGGCGGAGGTGACGGCGGCGGCCTCCTGCGAGCCCTAGCGCTGGCCGACCATCAGCAGCGCGTCCGCCAGACCGGTGACGCCCAGCCCGATGCGGCGCTTGGCGGCGGCCTCGGCGGCCTGCTGGGGCAGCGGAAAGCGGCTGGCGTCGACCACGTTGTCCATCATCCGCACGGCGGTGGCGACCAGATCCGACAGCGCGTCCTCATCCAGCGCGGCGCCGGGGCCGAAGGGATCGCGCACCAGCCGCGCCAGGTTGATCGAGCCGAGCAGACAGGCGCCATAGGGCGGCAGCGGCTGCTCGCCGCAGGGGTTGGTGGCGGCGATGGTCTCGGCATAGGCGAGGTTGTTCATCGCGTTGATCCGGTCGATGAAGATCACGCCGGGTTCGGCATAATCATAGGTCGAGCGCATGATCCGGTTCCACAGATCGCGCGCCTGCACCGTGGCATAGACCTTGCCATCAAAGACCAGATCCCACGGCCCGTCGGCCTTGACCGCGGCCATGAAGGCATCCGTCACCAGCACGCTGACGTTGAACATGCGCAGCCGGGCGGGGTCGGACTTGGCGGTGATGAAATCCTCGATATCGGGATGATCGCAGCGCATCGTCGCCATCATCGCGCCGCGCCTGCTGCCTGCCGACATGATGGTGCGGCACATCGCGTCCCAGACATCCATGAACGACAAGGGGCCAGAGGCATCGGCGGCCACGCCCAGCACCTCCGCCCCGCGCGGCCGGATGGTGGAGAAGTCGTAGCCGATACCGCCGCCCTGCTGCATGGTCAGCGCGGCCTCCTTCAGCATGTCGAAGATCCCGCCCATGCTGTCGGGAATCGTGCCCATGACGAAGCAGTTGAACAGCGTCACCGACCGCTCGGTCCCCGCGCCCGAGGTGATGCGCCCGGCAGGCAGGAACCGGAAACCCTCCAGCGCGGCGTAAAAGCGGTCCTCCCATAGCGCAGGCTCCGCCTCCACCTGCGCAAGCGCACGCGCGATGCGGCGCCAGCTGTCTTCCACGGTGACGTCGAGAGGGGTGCCGGCGGCATCCTTGAAGCGGTATTTCATATCCCAAATTTGCTCGGCGATCGGGGCGGAAAAGCGGGTCATCTCAGGGCGTCCTGTTGCAAATTCGGAAAGGGCGTTCACGGTACCCCCACCCATTGCCTTTCGCAAGAAGTAGCTTATCTTTGCACCCTCATCGCATCATCTAGGGCTCATCGTGCCACAGCCTGCCGCAAAATTCGTCAATCTGATCAAACTCTGCGTCGGGGCGGAGCGCGTGGAGGATCTGCTGGCCTGGCAGAAATCCGCACGCGCCAAGGGCCCCGACGGCCAGCCCCGCCACATCACGCGGATGTGGCCGAAACGGGCGGAGGAAATCCTGGCCGGCGGGTCGATCTACTGGGTGTTCAAAGGCGTCGTGCTGGCCCGCCAGCGCATCCTGCGCCTGGATGAGGTCGTCGGGCAGGACGGCATCCGGCGGTGCGCGATCGTGATGGACAGCGCCGTCATCCGGACCCAGGCCGCGCCGCGCCGCCCGTTCCAGGGCTGGCGCTACCTCGACCCCGAGGTCGCGCCGACGGATCTGGATGCGGCGCAGGCGGCAGACGAATCGCTGCCGCCCGCCCTTCTGGCCGCGCTGGCCGATATCGGCGTGCGTTGACCCCCCGCTTCTTCTGGTCGGAAATATCCTCGCCGAAGGCGGAAATCCCTACAGCCCCAACCGCTCCAGCAGCTGAGCAAGCGCGGCCGCGTCCGCCGCGCCCACCTCCGCCACGCGGGACCGGAACAGCTTTGCCTGGCTGCGGTGCACCGGGGGTCCGTCCAGGATCTTCAGGTGGTTCGTGCGCAGCGTCTCGCCGGTGGAGGTGATGTCGGCGATCAGCTCGGCCGTCAGGTTCTTGACGGTGCCTTCCGTGGCGCCCTGGCTGTCCACCAGCTGATAATCGGCGACGCCCGCCTCGCGCAGGTGGGTGCGCACCAGCCGGTGGTATTTCGTCGCGATCCGCAA